>JBFHVK010000245.1:0-4383 GCA_041589615.1 Gammaproteobacteria bacterium
GCCTGAGATTCAAAATTAGTTTGATGCTGTAGCGCCGAAATCTGCTTTAACGTCGGCACTATGGCATCAAAAGTTTCCTTAACTCGTGTTTCGTATTCACGAAGCGCTGAATTCTCAGCCTGACGAGTTAAAGGGTGCGAGCCTGAAGACGCATAACTTATGCTCGTTGATGCATGTCGCTGAGCAGACCCGGCATGACTCGTCGTCTGCCTGGCACTTGCTGCTGCTCGAGCAGCAGTGCCTCGCAAACGGTGACCCGCTTTTGCCTGTCTATGACGTGCATTCAACATGTCTTACAAACCTGTTCGCGAATTAACCGCGAGCACCTCCCGAATAAGTCACTAATGCGCCTTTTTCGGTATTACCACTTCCACCAGTTACTTTACTGACAGGTGTGGGCATTTCTTCATTACGTTTGGTGTCTTTAATGACCATAGCCATCGCGTCACCTGCACGCATTGTTGGATTGCGCTGAGTCGCTGACATCCCTTCGGTACCGGTGATATTATTACCACGGTCCCAGTCGTCACCGGTGATCTTATTGGCAGTATCCATGCCTTCACCTGTAACGCGTGACTTCATACGACCTTCAACTTCCGTAACTGGAGCAACAACAACTGGTGCAGCGGGTGCTTTATTACCAAAGCGCGCTTCTTCAGTGCCGGTTACCTTGCCAGTCGCCATACCAAACGGACCTGTAATATGACCCTGTCCATAGTTATTGCCTGTTACCGCACCTGTTCCTCTTGCTGCCTGAGCCTCACCTGCTGGTGAAGTCACGCTGAAATCAGTCCATGGTGCAGTGGTATTAACTGCCTGTGGGTAGTCAGGGCTGTTTGGCTGTGCTGCTACTGCAGGACATGCCTGAGCCATCTGATCTGCTCCAACATAAGGTGTTCCAGACACAGGTTCGCAAACGCCTTTGCTATCACCGGTCATTACACCACCAACGCTAGGTTGCAAACCTGTTAGGGGCTTTCCCATAGTGGCTACTCCTGCTGGAGCTACCGCATTTACAGGAACTCGTTGCTGAGCTGCTTTCACATCATCAGCTGAGCAGAAGCCCGTCATTTCAGAAGCACCCGCATAAGGTGTTCCAGTAACGGCCTTGCATGTTCCAGGCTCATCACCTGTTACTATTCCAGATCGACCTGTCATCGTACCGGTTACTGCTTTACCAGCCAGTGTCGGTGATACACCTACCTTGCGATCCTGTGGCTCGGGAGCAGACTTACAAAAGCCGCTGTACTGACCATGACCAACATAATCATCACCGGTAACATTTCTGCAGCTGCCTGGCTCATCGCCGGTCACCTTATCAGAACGACCGATCATAGTGCCTGAAACAGAACCTCCGCGCAGGGTTACGTCCTGACCAACTTTGGCTGGTGCAGAACCACCATTAGCCGATTCCATGTACTGGCTACCCGTTAGCTGACGACCAGAACCTGGCTCATCACCGGTTACCTTTTCAGAGCGACCAACATTGTTGCCTGAAACCGCTTTACCTTTCATGGTCTGCGCCATTGAAATCTTCGCTGGCGTTGATGGTCCCTTGCTACCGCAAAATGCCTGTGCCTGTTCAGCAGAAACATACTGACTGCCGGTAACTGACTTACAGGTACCAGGCTCATCACCAGTTACTTTGCTGCTACGACCAACACTGCTACCACTTACGCTGTTTCCGCGACCGGTAGACGTAACTGATACTCGATTAAATCCAGCTACTGCTTCAGTAGAACAGAAGTCTTTAAAAACATCTGCTCCCATGTATTCAGTACCGGTCACTGAACGACAGGTACTTGCTTCGTTACCTGTCACATCAGGAGTACGATCAACCATAGTACCGGTTACCGACTGACCTGAAGCTGTTTCAGTTACACCCACTTTCCATGGCTGGTCTTCCGCAGGCGCTTGCGCCTTACGATGACGACCCGGACCAGTTGCCACAGTTTTCGTCGTCTTGGTATTTGTTTTACCTTTCTGACTACGCTGTGTACGCAGGGTCTGCGCCAGTTCACGACTGGAAATATTCGGGTTGGCTGCACGCGCGGCACTGGCTTCACTCACCGTACCACCTTTTAATGCTGCTTTACCTTTGGTAGACATTGCCTTACGACGTGCAATATGTGCAGCACGTGTCGGATTCATACCAACTCTCTTCAGATTAGGAGTAATCTGTGGTGTTGTAATATTTGCAGTCAAGCTCATGTCTGTTGTTGCCGTTGTTGTTAGTGCTGGTTTATTTTTACCACCGCAACCACAACCACAACCTTCTTTACGTTCTGTAGTCTGCGCTGTTGTTGCTGCCTGTGCTGCAGTACTTGCACTTGCAGTCGCACTGCGCGTTCTATCATTACTTGCAACAGCACCTTTGCCACCTTTTGACATGGCGATGCGTCGAGCTAAAGCTGCCTTACGCGCAGTATTTGCCTGGCTCGCCTGTGGCGCCGGCGCATAACTTGCTACTGGTGCAGCAGGTGCTGGCGTCGAAACGACAGCCGTCGCAGGTGCTGAACTTGCAGATGCGGCACGTGTACGTTCCACACTGCCACCCATAGCAGCTTTGCCTTGAGTTGATAATGCTTTACGTCGCGCTAAAGCCGCATGACGTGCACTGTTGCTAGATGTCTGTGACATGGTTATCTCCGTAAAGTCGGTACCCAGACGCAAACAGCACAAACTGTTTACGGCCAGATACTAACGCTGGTGACTTTATCTTCTTAGCCTTCGTAAACTACAAAGCATACGGGCTGGCTTTGAGTGTATGGGTCGTAACCGATCAAACGGATGTTGTGATCAGGGTATGAACGACGACATGCTTCAAGCTCTGCCAGGACGTTAGCCATGTTAGTTTCACCGAAGAATGGAAGCTTCCACATTGTCCAGTAGTGCTCCATTTTATTGCTTGGGTGCTCATGCTCGATAGCAGGAGACCAGCCGTTAGCAATCATGTAAGCAATCTGCTTCTGAATATCTTCAGCAGTAAACTTTGGAATGAAACCGAAAGTTTCCAAAGTCTGTTTAGTTTGATAATCACCTTGTGTATTCATTGATTATTCCTCAATATTCTGTACGTTTAAATTCTATACGTTAACGAAGCCTGACTTATTGAACGTCCAGCTTGTCAACCGTGTCAAATTCAAACTTGATCTCTTTCCATGTGTCCATTGCAATCGCCAGCTCTGGGCTGTGCTTAGCAGCTTCTGTAAGAATGTCGCGAGCTTCTTTCTCAATTTCACGGCCTTCGTTACGTGCTTTAACAGATGCTTCAAGAGCAACACGGTTTGCACATGCACCCGCAGCGTTACCCCAAGGATGACCCTGAGTACCACCACCGAACTGCAGACATGAATCGTCGCCGAAGATAGTAACCAGCGCAGGCATGTGCCATACGTGAATACCACCAGATGCTACAGCGAATACGCCTGGCATTGAGCCCCAGTCCTGGTCGAAGAATACACCGCGTGAACGATCTTCAGGAACGAAAGATTCACGAAGCTGGTCAACGAAACCTAATGTAGAGTTACGGTCACCTTCAAGCTTACCTACAACAGTACCTGTATGCAGCTGGTCACCACCAGACAGACGCAGACACTTGGCCAGTACGCGGAAGTGAATACCGTGATGTGGGTTACGGTCGATTACCGCGTGCATTGCACGGTGAATGTGTAACAGGATACCGTTTTCACGACACCAGTTAGCCAGACCTGTGTTTGCAGTGAAACCACCTGTCAGGAAGTCGTGCATGATGATAGGCATGTTCAGCTCTTTCGCATACTCAGCACGCTTGTACATTTCTTCTGGTGTAGAAGCAGTAACGTTTAAGTAGTGACCTTTACGCTCACCTGTTTCACGCTCAGCTTTATCAATCGCTTCAGCAACGAAATCCCAGCGATCTCTCCAGCGCATGAATGGCTGTGAGTTGATGTTTTCGTCATCTTTAGTCAGGTCAAGACCACCGCGCAGACATTCGTATACCGCACGACCGTAGTTCTTAGCAGACAGACCCAGCTTAGGCTTGATAGTACAACCCAGTAATGGACGACCGTATTTGTTTAAACGATCACGCTCTAACTGGATACCCGCTGGTGGACCACCACAAGTCTTGATGTATGCAATTGGGAAACGAATATCTTCTAAACGTAATGAACGCAGCGCTTTAAAGCCGAATACGTTACCAACAAGAGAAGTCAGTACGTTTACTACTGAACCTTCTTCGAACAGATCCAGTGGATATGCGATGAAAGTGTAGAATGCGTCTGGGTCACCTGGCACGTCTTCGATGCGATATGCACGACCTTTGTAGAACTCAAGGTCAGTCAGGTATTCAGACCATACTGTTGACCATGTACCAGTTGAAGATTCAGCAGCTACCGCAGC
>JBFHVK010000246.1:0-4376 GCA_041589615.1 Gammaproteobacteria bacterium
GAGCTGGTTAAATCAATAAAATCAGCAACTTCGGAAATTTTCCAAGAAATTTTGTTATTTGACGTCTATACTGGTACTGGTATAGAAGATGGTCTAAAAAGTGTCGCTTTAGGCTTGATTTTACAGGGATTTTCCAGCACTCTTACGGACGAGGACGTGGAAAAAGAAATTAGCAAAATTGTCACCATCTTAAATGAAAGATTTGGTGCTACACTACGGGAGTAGAAATGGCGTTAACCAAAGCCGATATGGCAGAGCGACTGTTTGAAGAGTTAGGGCTCAACAAACGAGAAGCCAAAGAGTTGGTTGAACTGTTTTTTGAAGAAGTGCGTGAAGCTCTTGAAGATACCTATAATGTAAAACTTTCAGGGTTTGGAAATTTCACGCTAAGAGACAAAACACAACGTCCGGGCCGCAATCCTAAAACAGGGCAGGAGATTCCTATCTGCGCACGCCGTGTTGTTACGTTTCGACCAGGGCAAAAATTAAAACAAAGAGTTGAGGCCTATGCTGGAAGCCAGCAATAATAACGAATTACCCGCGATTCCGAGTAAGCGTTACTTTACCATCGGTGAAGTAAGCGACCTGTGTGGCGTGAAGCCCCATGTATTACGCTACTGGGAGCAGGAGTTTAGCCAGCTAAAGCCGGTAAAACGCCGTGGAAATCGCCGCTATTACCAGCGTCATGATGTCATCCTGATTCGTCAGATCCGTAGTCTGTTATATGACCAGGGCTTCACCATTGGTGGTGCCAGACAACAGCTTACCGGTGAGCAGGCGAAAGAAGATACCTCTCAAAGTAATCAACTGGTTCGTCAGATCAGAAACGAACTGGAAGAAATCCTGCAGATCCTGAAAAAGTAGCTCTGTTTACAGAGCTATTGCTTCCTAAGCAACTGAAAAACAAGTTACTAATCCGAAATTCCTGCTTTAACACAATCGCCACTCAGTGTAGAATTCACAGCCTCATCGGGGCGTAGCGCAGTCTGGTAGCGCACCACACTGGGGGTGTGGTGGTCACAGGTTCAAATCCTGTCGTCCCGACCAATCAAAGAAAAAGGGCTGCCTGGATAGGCAGCCCTTTTTCTTTGATCGGACGGAACGTCCGGATGCGTTCGTTAGCGCAGCACGCTAGTGCGGAGCGTATCGGTTCGAAAAATCGCCGGGAGCGATTTTTAACGTGGTGGATGCTTTTTTATCCACCGCGGCCCGTAGGGTGGAGTGAGACCGTTTGTACTAATGTACAAACGCAGCTCACGGAATGATCGGCAAGGATGCCGGGCTGGGACTAAGCTACATGGATGTATTCGTCTGGTAAAATTTAAGCGAAGTAATGGCTTCAGTTGAATCGGTGTTTCATAAATCCGTCTATCAGTTCGATTTAGAAGCTAACGAAGATAATGTATAAAAAAGGGCTGCCTGGATAGGCAGCCCTTTTTTATGTCCATGGAAGGACGGTACTTTGAAAATGCAGGAGCAATTTTCAAAATTTGATCGGACGGAACGTCCGGATGCGTCCGTTAGCACAGCATGCAAATTTACAAACTGTAATTATTAACTCATCTGCTTCTGTAAATAGTTTTGCAGGCCAACTTTATCAATCAGCCCTAACTGCTGCTCTAGCCAGTAAGCATGATCCTCTTCGGTATCTCTTAGCAGAACTTCCAGGATTTCACGGGTCTGGTAGTCTTTTTCCTTCTCACACAGTGCTATGGCTTCCTTCAGTTGCTTGTCTACATCATATTCAACTGCCAGATCACTCTGTAGCATGGAGGGTACATCCTTTCCTATATTGAGTGCATCCCTGCTTGCAACATCAGGTGTGCCTTCCAGGAATAATATTCGCTCGACCAGGGCTGTTGCATGTTCCAGTTCTTCTTCAGATTCATGTTTGATACGTTCAAACAGTTTCTCCAGTCCCCAGTCCTGGTACATTCTTGAATGAATAAAGTACTGATCAGCTGCTGATAGTTCATTCGTTAATAGCCTGTTTAAGGTGTCGATGATTGTCTGTTTGCCTTTCATAATTTATTTCTCCATGCTCAGGACATTTTTGACTGAAGATAATTAGACAGGCCAACCTGGCTTATCAGTTCCTGCTGGGTTTCCAGCCAGTCGATCTGTTCTTCTTTTGCTTCAAGAATGTGCTCGAGTATTTCACGGCTGATATAGTCCTGCTGTTGTTCACAGAAGCTAATTGCTTCGACAAGATCCTTGTGCATCTCCAGTTCCATTTTGTGATCGCCTTTAAGGGATTCTTCAGGATCTTCACCGATCAGTAATTTGCCAAGATCCTGTAGATTAGGCAGGCCTTCCAGAAACAGTATGCGTTCGATCAGGTCATCAGCATTTTTCATTGCCGTGATGGAGGATTTGTAGGCGTGCTCGTTTAGTTCATCAAAACCCCAGTTTTTACACATGCGCGCATGCAGAAAATACTGGTTGATGGCGGTTAGTTCATTTTTGAGAATGCGGTTAAGTTGTTGATTTATCTTTGGATCAGCTTTCATTGGGTGGTCCTTATGCTGTTCTTGGGAGGGATACTGGTGTACTGAGTATACCTCAGAAGATTTACCTTTCAATCTAAGTTGTTGATTATATGTATATATTTTTTAATTTTAAAGAAAATATCCTATCATTCATAAAATGCTATTGCAAATCGTTCTCACTTGCATTTATAATCAACTTATCGAACTGGAGCTAAAATTATGTTTGTATGTGTATGTAATGGTGTTACCGATAAGCAGATTATCAAGGCGGCAGAAGAAGGCGCATCTAGCCTGCAGGACCTGAGTGACGAGTTAAACGTTGCTACCTGCTGTGGACGCTGTGCAACCTGTGCAAAGAATGTGTTGCGTGATGCTCATAGCCGAAATCAGGCTTATGAACAACCTCTACTGATGGCTGGCTAAACCGCTCCAAAGCACTCTTAATACTTACTTACAGTCCATATTCCGGGTGTATTGGTATTTTTTAATACTTAACATTCACCTCTGTTTATAAGGACGCATTTTTATCTGGCAAGAGCGTTCATGTTGATCAAGAGTCAATCAAAGACTCACCAGAATGCTCACCAATACATCATAAATCTATCGATGTGCAGTTTTCTCATTCAACGATGTAAAATCCTTCCTGTTTTGAATTATCATTTCTAAATAAACCTGGCATGAGCATAGTAACTTGAATACAGTCATTCCCGCATGCTTATGGCGGGAATCCAGTAGTTTTGACAATAGATTTCTGATGACGATATTTCTGGGATGACGTCTGATTCTATTCGGAGGTCTTTTAAAACAGTACATCGGTAGTCATTTTGTAAAATATGCTTGTGATGTAGATTCAGGCTGAATGAAATTACGCTGGTGATATTTAAGCAATTTCAGCGTATTGATGACTAATACAATCTTATTTAACATTTCTTTACAGTATTTTCCTGTTAAATCGCTACAATACTCTGGTGATATGAGTATTACCTCAACAGATTAATACTATTTACTTTAAAGATTAATAACAGGAAATTAGTGAAATGAATAATAAATACACACTAGCAGCAGGTTTGTTACTAACAGGTTTAGTCAGTGTTAATGCTAATGCAGGGAAGAGCATCGGCTACTGGTATGATACTTCAGGAGATATTGTTCGTACCGGTTTTGGTGAGTGCTGGCGCACTATTGAATGGTCATCAAGCAATGCTATCGCGGAATGTGAAGGTAAGGGCAAGATGCCTGTTAAGAAAAGTGATGCAGATGGTGATGGCATTGTTGATAGTAAGGATCAGTGTCCCTCTACTGCAAAAGGTGTAGCAGTTGATTCCAAAGGCTGTGAGAAAGATTCAGATAAAGATGGTGTTGTCGACAGTAAGGACAAGTGTCCTGGCACAGCAGCAGGTGCGCATGTTGATACGAATGGCTGTGTGATCACCAGTGACAGCGATCAAGATGGCATTAGCGATGCAAACGATAATTGCCCGAATACGGCTACGGGTACCGTAGTTGATAAGACTGGTTGTAAACTGGCGGCCAGCATCAGTCTTGAGAACGTTCAGTTTAATACTGGTACCTCTGTATTAAGTGGTGACAGTCGTGCAACTCTTGATAAGGTTGCCCAGACTCTAAATGAGAATGAGCATCTGAACTTTATGGTTGCTGGACATACTGACAGCATGGGTAACTATGATAAGAACATGGCATTGTCCAAAGCGCGTGCGCAGAGTGTACGTGAATATCTTATCTCAAAAGGTGTAGCTTCTGGTCGACTAACAGCTGTAGGTTATGGATCTGATAAACCGGTTGCTTCAAATGATACACGTCAGGGTCGTAGTCAGAACCGTCGTGTTGAGCTAGTTCTGAAGTAGGTTTTACACTGCATATAAAAAA
>JBFHVK010000247.1:0-4372 GCA_041589615.1 Gammaproteobacteria bacterium
CCCAGACTATGCGCGGCCATTATAATAACCGAACGTTTATTCTTTAATGCAGCCTGAATATTTTCTTCACCCGTTATTTTTATTCTATGTTTCTGGATAAACCGGGGCGCCCACCAGATCAATCCATAATGCAACATACTTCTGGCCTGATGACGAAAATTCTTTCTTAATATCTGCTTTTTCTGTTCGCTATCTAGTTCTGGAAAGCACAGGTCAATATTTTTTCTGGCAATTCTACGACGCTTGCTATTGATATTACGCACAAGATCACCAAGCCGATTTGCAATAAAATCCTGCACAATAGCAGGTAACAACATACACACAAATATAAAACTAACTGCGACCCAGGTACCCAGATACTTGAATCCAAGGTACTCTTTATTGAAACGCGTTTCATATAGTAAACCGCTTTTTTTAATGCCTGATTGTTGTTCTTTTTGTTGCTTCATTTTTTTGCGATAAATTGCACCTGTCCAGGAAGCGCACCTACCTGTCCAGTTATTTCAGGATCTTCCCTGTAGAATATTAATTCCATATTACCAAACACTTCAAGCAGCTCATTTCTTTTAAGTCTGAAATCAGGATTCGATGGGCCCTGCGAATCATACTGTTTGCCACTAAAAGTCTGGTAAAACAACAGGCCTTCTTTTTTGAGACAATCATATAACAAAGGCAAAGTTTGTCGATGCAGGAAATAACTCACGACCACCACATCAAACTGCTGCTGGCATTGTAGTGGACTTAGTTCCAGGTCCCGTACTTCAGCATGAATAGATTTATTTTCATGTTCTGCATAATTATTTAATTTATCTACCGCCACCGATGAAAGGTCATACGCCACTACATCAAATCCCATCGTAGCGAGCATTATTGAATTACCACCGAGCCCACTGGCATAATCTAGTGCACGACCTGCACCGGTTAACAGATATTTATTATCAGCAAGCACATCAACAGGCTTACTTTCTTCCACTGAGCGCTCAGTATATACCTGGTCCCAGTCAGGCACTATTTTCTCCAGAATGCCGGCGTCAATAATACCAGTAGTGTAAATATTTCAAGTCGTCCAAGAATCATACCAATACTTAGAACCCACTTTGAAAAATCGTTAATCCCCGCATAATTTGCTGCCACATCACCCAGTCCAGGCCCAAGATTATTCAATGTTGCGGTAACGGCTGAAAAAGATGTTATCTGATCAAGCCCTGTTGCCATTAATAGCAACATCATAATGACAAACACTGCGACGTATGTTGCAAAGAAACCCCACACAGCATCAATTACTGAATCGGCCACAGGTTTTTTACCAATTTTTACTGTAACCAGAGCGCTTGGATGTATCAGCCTCATCATTTCTCGCATACCCTGTTTCAGCAGCAGGATTATGCGGATCACTTTCATTCCGCCTCCCGTTGACCCTGCACAGCCACCAATGAAACTGGTAAACAGAAGCAGCACCGGAAGAAATGTAGGCCATAGATAATATTCGGAAGCTGCAAAACCTGTCGTGGTCCCTATTGATACCACATGAAAAACACCCTGCACGACTGAATCACTAAACCCCTGTGTAGACTCGGTTATCTGCAAATAGCTTACGGTGATTATTGAGACTATCAATAGCACTGAAAAATAAACTTTGAACTCAGTGTCTTTCAGATATGATTTAATCCCCCAGCTTCTAAATGCCAGAAAGTGCAACGCAAAATTCACACCACCAAGAAACATAAATACTATGGCTACGATATCAATCGCCGCACTATTGAAGTAGCCCAGACTTTCATCGTGCGTAGAAAAGCCACCTATCGCAACAGTGGAAAAGCTGTGGGAAATAGCATCGAATACATCCATGCCTGCGAACCAGTAGGCTAGTGCACAGGCGATAGTCAGGCTCAGGTAGATGTACCATAATGCCTTGGCTGTTTCTGTAATCCTGGGTGTTAATTTGTTGTCCTTGATGGGGCCGGGTGTTTCTGCCTTATAAAGCTGCATACCACCAACACCCAGCATAGGCAGTACCGCAACAGCAAGTACGATAATACCCATACCACCAAGCCACTGAAGCTCCTGCCGATAAAAAAGTATTGCATGAGGTAACTCGTCCAGATTTGTGAGTACCGTTGCTCCCGTTGTAGTTAGCCCTGAAATTGATTCAAACACGGCATCAGTAAAGCTTATTTCCAGCTGCTCACTTAACATCAGTGGTAACGACCCGGACAAACTCAATACAAACCAGAAAAGTACAACAACAATAAAACCATCACGCAATCGAAGGTCATTGCGTACATTTTTTACTGGCAACCATAACACCAGCCCCGTTCCCATAAGAACCATATATGAGACTAGAAAAGAATCCAGCGTACCTTCATTGTAAAGTATATCGATCAACATGGGCGGAAGTAGAGTTAAGCTGAATAGCATTAACAATATTCCTGATATGCGTTGTATAACTGTGAAGTGCAAAAGATTTCGCCTTAAATGAAAGTCACACCCACCTGGAACAGGTGCTCGACATCGTGAATTTTTCTTTTATCAACGAGAAACATGACAACATGGTCTTCAGCCTGAATCACCGTATCATGATGCGCAATAATTACCTCATCACCACGTACGATTGCACCTATGGTTGTACCCTCTGGCAAATCAATTTCCTCTATTACCTTACCAACTACTTTGGATGTTTTGCTGTCACCATGCGCAACCGCCTCAATTGCTTCCGCTGCACCTCTGCGCAGGGAATGCACGGCGACAATATCACCCCGACGTACGTGAGTAAGCAATGCGCCGATAGTAACCTGCTCAGGCGATATTGCCACATCAATAGCCTCCTGATTTTCCATCAGGTCTACATACGCAGGTCGATTAATCAATGACATGGTTTTGCGCGTACCCAGGCGTTTTGCCAGCATCGCAGAGAGAATATTTGCCTCGTCATCATTGGTGACGGAACAGAAAACATCCATGCTATCGATATTTTCTTCCAGCAGCAGCTCTTCATTTGCCGAGTCACCCATTAACACAACAGACTTGTTTAATGTTTGTGATAAATGGAACGCACGATTAGGATCTCGTTCAACAATCTTAACCTGATGCCGTTTTTCCAGTCGCTCTGCAAGCCGCTTACCTATATTACCGCCTCCGGCAATAATGATGCGTTTATTTCGTTTGTCGAGTTTCCTTAACTCACGAATAACCACACGAATGTCTTCTCGTGCCGCAATAAAAAACACTTCATCACCCGCTTCTATTACCGTATGTCCCATCGGCAAAATTGCTCGACCCCTACGATATATTGCGGCTACCCGACTATCAGTTCCGGGCGTATGCTTCGGCAAGTCACTCAACTGGTGCCCCACCAGAGGGCCTCCGTAATAGGCACGCATACCGACCAGTACAACCTTACCATCAGCAAAATCCAGAACCTGAAGCGCTCCTGGGTATTCGATAATGTTATAAATGTAGTTGGTAACTATTTCTTCCGGGCTGATGATGACATCGATGGGTACTGCATTACCCATGAATAATTCATTGTGTTTGAGATATTGCGCAGAGCGAATGCGTGCAATTTTTGTAGGTGTATGATGCAGGGTCCAGGCCACCTGGCAGGCAACCATATTGACTTCATCACTGTTGGTCACAGCAATCAGCATATCGGCATCTTCTACGCCCGCCTGCTCCAGAATATTCGGATGCGCTGCGTTGCCTGTGACAGTTTGAATATCCAGACGATCACGCAATTCGCTGAGTACATCAGTCCGATGATCGACCAGCGTTATATCATTAGCTTCAGATGCCAGATTTGAAGCTACTGAGGAGCCGACCTGTCCAGCACCGAGTATGAGAATTTTCATAGTTAATCTTGCGTTTTATCTAGAATGAATCCTGTCGCGAAGTGTACGCTTTTTAGCCACAGTTTCCAGTGTATTCATCAATTCGATTCTTTTTTCTTTTCAACTAAAGCATAGTAGAAACCATCGTTAAAATGTTCCACTGGTAGTAACTGTATGCCGTGAGAATCGATATGCAGATTCTGTTTAGCAGGATAGCCTGTCAGCCAGTCAGGTGCCGGTAATAGCCTGGCATCTGTATACTCACCAAGAAACCACTCGATCTGTTGCTGGTTTTCCTGACTGAATATGGAACAGGTAGCATACAGCATCTGGCCACCCGGTTTTAACAGGGGCCAGCAACTTTGAAGGATATCTCGTTGCAACTGCACCAGCGCATCGATATCTTCAGCTCGTCGCAAGTGCTTTATATCAGGATGCCTGCGGATTACACCACTGGCGGAGCAGGGCACGTCCAGCAGGATTCGATCGTAAAGCTGTCCCTGCCACCAGTTATCTGCCTGCGCAGCATCTGCCACAATTAACTC
>JBFHVK010000248.1:0-4364 GCA_041589615.1 Gammaproteobacteria bacterium
ATCACTTACGTAAGTTTGGAATCGGTAGCACAATCTTTGATGACCACGCTGAACTGGGTGGCATGATGCGCTACGGTATCCCTGGCTATCGTACTCCACGTGACGTTATGGATCACGAATGTATGCGTATCCTTGACATGGGTGGTATCGAAACCAAACTGAGCACTCGTGTTGGTAAAGATGTTGCTGTTGCAGATCTTGAAAAAGAATACGATGCAGTACTTTGGGCACTGGGTTGTAAGAACGGCCGTGGTCTGTTCATCGACAACTGGAAAGACGTTCCAAATGCTGTAACCGCTGTTGAATTCCTTGAGCAGTTCAACCTTGGTGAAATGAAATACACAGGCAACAAGATTGTATGTGTGGGTGGTGGTGATACCTCTATCGACGTTGTTTCTGTTTCTCGCCGTATCGGTACACTCAAAGACATGGGTGATGAGAAGCCAGAAGATTCAGCTGAAGGTCGCCTGAAGCACGGTGACGTTGCAGATGCTGACAAGAAAGCCTGTGACAGCGTAGTCCTGACTGCCCTGTTCAAGCAGGAAGAAATGACAGCTGCTGAGCACGAAGTACATGACGCATTACACGAAGGTGTAATCATCATGAACGAAGTAATGCCTACTGAAATCATCACTGATGAAAACGGTCGTGCAACTGCTCTGAAACTGGTTGACTGTAAGTTTGAAAATAATGCACCTGTTGCTGTTGAAGGCGGCAAAGAGCAT
This sequence comes from Gammaproteobacteria bacterium, assembly GCA_041589615.1. Lineage (GTDB taxonomy): Bacteria > Pseudomonadota > Gammaproteobacteria > SZUA-229 > SZUA-229 > SZUA-229. Next base: position 726 of record JBFHVK010000248.1, read on the forward strand.
ATCGTTGAGTGTGACCTGATTGTATCTGCAATTGGTCAGTTCGGTGATATGGAAGGTGTTGAAGATATGGACAATGGTCGTTCACTGATCGATGCTGACAAGTTCTACCAGGTACCTGGTAAGCCTGGTCACTTCGTTGCTGGTGATATTATCCGTCCTCACCTGTTAACTACAGCTATTGGTCAGGGTTCAGTTGTTGCTGAAACAATCAAGCAATTCCTTGAACAGAAAGAAGTTAAGAAGCGTCCTAAAGTTGACGTTCACCACTTCAATATCCTGAGCAAGCTGGACGAGTCTCACCTGTCGCCTTCTTCTTATGCTGATAAGCATCTGGAAGAAGACCAGCAACGTGGTACCTGTAATGCAGACTATGCTGTACATAACTACGAAGACCGTTCAAAACAGGAAATCATCTCAACTGATCTGATGTTCCTGGGTCACTTCGAAGGTGTAGCACGTAACATGCGCACAGAAGATGTACCTTCGTCTGACGAAGTTCTGGGCCATTTCCATGAGCGTATGAATGGCCTGGTTGAAGAAGCTGCTGTTGCAGAAGCTAACCGCTGCATGAGCTGTGGTATGTGCTTCGAATGTGACAACTGTGTTATCTTCTGTCCACAGGACGCAGTATTCCGTGTTAAGAAAGATCAGGCAACAACTGGTCGTTACGTAGACACTGACTACAGCAAGTGTATCGGTTGTCATATCTGTTCAGATGTATGTCCTACTGGCTACATCGACATGGGTATGGGTGAGTAACAACTCAGCACTACACTGCCAGCTATCAGCTGGCAGTGTTTGTCTGACTCGTTACAACTTCTTTAACTATTGGAGTTACTAATGCTGCAGATGACAAATCTCATGCATAAGGCCTTAATTACTATCGCGGGAACAGCAATCGCTTTTACCGCTATTGCTAGTTCTGGTGAGAAACCATCTTTTGCGCCTGATATTCCACATCCAACTAATGGATCAACGGAATGTGTTCAGCCTGAAGATGAAATGAAAAAGAATCACATGAAGTATATTCTTCATCAACGTGATGCAACTATGCACGAAGGTATACGCACCAAGACATACAGTCTTAAAGAGTGTATCAACTGCCACGTGCCCAAAAATTCTGAAGTGCGCTTTGGTGACGACAAGCATTTCTGCAGCAGCTGTCATAATTATGCTGGTGTAAGCATTGACTGTTTCCAGTGCCACATGGACCGCCCTATGGGTGAGAATCCACACAAAAAATCAAATGCCCAGGCTAACAAGCCTGTAGAAGCTGAAGTTGCAGACATTTCTGCTGCGGGAGCTAGCAATGAATAAAAAAGACACGATTAATATTTCTCGCCGTGACTTTGTTGAGAGATCAGCAACAGCTGCAGCAGCCCTGACAATTGCCCCTGGAATCTTACTTAACCAGGTACATGCAAAACCAGCTGGCGAAGCGGTAACTGATGCCAAGCGCTGGGGTATCCTGATTGATACGGCCAAGTGCGGTAATGGCTGCAATGATTGCGTAACAGCATGTCATGAAGAGAATGGCATTGAATCACATGGCCGACCATTAACGGATCAGCAATGGATTCGAAAGGTTAAGCTAAAAGACAAACTAACCAACCATGTGGTTTCATTACCCATGATGTGTCAGCACTGTGAAAAGCCACCCTGTGTAGACGTATGTCCTACAGGCGCTTCATTCAAGCGTGTTGATGGAATCGTACTGGTTGACCGTCACATCTGTATCGGTTGTCGCTACTGCATGATGGCCTGCCCATACAAAGCACGTTCATTCGCTCACGAAGCGGTTGATAATAAGGTTGATTACCAGCCACGTGGTAAGGGTACCGTTGAATCCTGCACTATGTGTGTGCATCGCGTTGATAACGATGGCACTCCAGCCTGTGTTGAAGCCTGCTCAAATGCAGAACATGGCGCAATGGTGTTTGGTGATCTTAAGAACCCTGACAGTGAAATATCCAAACAGCTGGTTAAGCATGGCGGTAAACAGATCCGCGCTGATCTCGGCTTAAATACAGGTGTTCGCTATAGAGGAATCTAAAGCAGCATAACCGATAAATATTCAGTTGAATAAAAATCATTATGAAAAAAATACACTTACAACCAATTGATGGAAACAGCATGGGCTACCTGGGCTTAATTGCCCTGCTCGGCGCATTTGTATTGAGCGCACTTGGCGCAACCTACTACATGGAACATAACGGCCACTGGGTAACCGGAATGGATAACCAGGTAGTTTGGGGTATGCCGCATGTGTTTGCGGTATTCCTTATTGTTGCAGCTTCGGGCGCACTCAATGTTGCATCGATTTCATCTGTGTTTAACAAGAAAATTTACAAGCCCCTGGCTCCGCTATCAACACTGGTAGCTATAGCACTGCTGGTCGGTGGCCTGATGATTCTTGTGCTTGACCTGGGTCGCCCTGATCGACTGATCGTTGCAATGACCTACTACAACTTCAAGTCTATATTTGCCTGGAACATGATCCTGTATAACGGTTTCTTCGTTATCGTTGGTATCTATGCCTGGTTTATGCTTGACCGTACAATGAAAAAATATAGCCGCTATGCGGGTATTGCAGCATTTGTATGGCGTCTCGCATTAACAACTGGTACCGGCTCAATCTTTGGCTTCCTGGTAGCACGTACGGGATACGACATGGCTATGATGGCACCTATGTTTATCATCATGTCATTCTCGTTTGGTCTGGCTATCTTCATTCTAGTTCTACTGGCGTCTTATAACTGGACAGGCCGTGAGCTGGGTGATGTTGTCGTAATGCGCCTGCGCAAGTTACTTGGCGTGTTCGTAATGGCTGTTCTCTACTTTGTGTTTGTGTACCATATCTCCAACCTGTACGCGACTGAGCATCATGGCTTCGAAGCCTTCATGCTACTCGGTGAGAACGGTGGTGAGAAATATTCAAACATCTTCTGGATTGGCCAGATACTACTCGGTAGCCTGCTGCCACTGGCAATGATTTATGCGCCTGCAGTAGCCAAGTGCCGTCGTACTCTTGCTCTGGCCTGTGTACTGGTTGTCTTTGGTGGTCTTGCACAGATGTACACTATCATTATTGGTGGCCAGGCATACCCTCTGGATATTTTCCCGGGTATGGAAGTTCTGGAAAGTTCATTCAATGACGGTCTGGTAAGCCAGTACTCAGCTAGCCTGCCAGAAATACTGCTGGGACTGGGTGGATTTGCAATGTCATTGATAGTTATTGCATTTGGCGTAAAAGTACTGGGCTTCCTGCCCGCTACTCTAGCCGATTCAGTAGCTGATCCACATGCAAAGGCTGAGTAAGTAAAAACTTAGCTTACATAGCTTTACCCTGACGGCTCGGAGAATATCCGGGCCGTTTGTGTTTTTGACACATTGAGAGGTGAATAAAAGAAAACGCGAATGAACGCGAAAAGCGCAAATGCACGCTAATTGTTAGCTGTCGTTTGCTACGCGAATTTGCCAGGTATTAATGATTTAATTATCGCGTTTTTAGCGTTTATTTGCGTTTTTCGCGTTTTCTTTTACTACGATAAAACTATGTCACACTTCCTAATTTCTGCGGCACATAAATCCTCCGGCAAGACTACCTTGAGTATTGGCTTGTGTGCTGCCCTAGCTGAA
>JBFHVK010000249.1:0-4355 GCA_041589615.1 Gammaproteobacteria bacterium
CTTAAATGCTCTAGCTAATTCACCAGATCAAACAGCCGAAGGTCGATTACAAAGGATTAGAAATGCTTTTCAGTCTTCCCCTGGATTCGCTAACCGTTTAAATCTAGGTCGAGATCAGATAGAACAGGGTGCGGCGGCTCAGGGTACTTTGTTTAGTGGGAACACTTTGAAGGGATTGGAGAGATTCAGACAGGATTTGGCCTCTGATGAGTTTAATAACTTTTACAACCAATACAATCAGATCGAGGACAATCGCTTAAATCGTATCGCCAACCTAGCGGGAACGGGTCAGACAGCGACAAATCAACTGATCGAATCAGGTCGTAACAATTCAAACAATATAATTCAAGCACATGGCAATTTAGGCCAGATCAATGCAGCGGCTTCGGTTGCGCCGTTCAACTCGTTCTTAAATCTCGTAAACACGGGCGCTAACTTATATGGTGCGACTATGAATCCGGGTGGAGGTTTTTAAATGATTAGACCTATCTCACAATCTCTTATACAGAATATCTCAAATCCCGGTCAGGCTCAGATTAATCAGTTAAATAATACTATTCAAAATCTAGGCCAGATTAACCGTAATAATCGTTTAATGCAGATGCAGGAGCAGCAACAGGCTTTACAGCGTAGGATTCAAACAGCCCCCATTGCTAAACAGTTTGTAGATCAGGCTATGCAGCTTGGAACCCCTGAAGAAAGACAGGAATTTTTCATTAGAAATAAAGACACTATCAGCCAATTGGGTTTTTATGATTACTCTGATATTTCGTTAAACGACTTCACGGATGAGACGCTATCACAGGTCAGTAATCGTTTAGGCTCTATGGGTCAGCAGGGGCAGGGTGGCGGCATCGGCAAATATAACCCCGGCGATTATACGGTAAAAACATGGAGCGAGTTCCTTCAATCGGGCGATCCGTCTGTATTAAAACGGTATGAGTCGTCTGTTAAGGAAAGACTAGCTGGCGATTCTGAATTAGCGGAAAAAGTCCAGACCGTTGAGACTAATGCAGCAGCAAGCAAGGCAAGGGCGACTGAGCAAGCAAAGGCCGATGTACAGCTTAAAATGAAGCCCATGATCCAAAAGGCCATAAAACAAGCCGAATCAGAAGCTAAAGCGAAGGGGGAAAGTCTAACAGACCTACAACGAGCAGAAGCGGCCTTACCGGGGCTAAAGGAAGTTGTTGGAAGATTAAATGTATTGTCGGATGCAGCAACATACACAATGGCGGGCAAGGCTTTTGACTTCATGGCTAAAGAACTTGGTTTCGGGGCGACTAAAGGCGCCACCGCTAGGGCTAGGATGGAATCACTAGTAAATAACCAAGTATTGCCTTTACTCAAGCAGACTTTCGGCGCGGCCTTTACAGAGAAAGAGGGCGAAAAACTGAGCAGAACACTGATAGATTTAGACGCACCACCAGAGGCCAGAAAAGCAGCTCTACAATCGTTTATAGATCAGAAAATGCGTGACATTGACACTAAGAAGCGTGAAGCAGGCATAGAGCCTGAACAGACTCAACAAGCCGCCGACCCTTTAGGGATTAGATAATGCAATTTTCAGAAGTTAGAGAAAAATACCCACAGTATAACGATCTTTCCGATGAGCAATTAGCAGGTGCTTTGCATAAAAAATATTATTCTGATATTAGCTTTGACGATTTCTCCAAAAAGGTAGGCTTAAGCAAGCCAGAACCAGAAACCAGCGCGGCCACCTACATCGAACCCGCTCTAACCATTGCAAGCAGTGTACCGGCTGAAATCGTTGGGGGGCTTTCTACCTTATGGCCTGCTTTAACGGGAAACCCAGAGCAGGCAGAAGCAAACCTTAATGCCATGCGGGATATGTTGACCTATATCCCCAAAACTCAGGAGGGGCAAGCCGGTTTACAAGCAGTGGGTGAGACCTTAGAACCTGTAGGCGAAGCATTACAGACTGTTCAAGATAAATTCAGCCAGTCAGGTGCGCAAACCTTTGAGACACTAGGTTTAGACCCCGCCATAGGCGCGGGAGCAGGCGCGGCAATTCCTGAGGCTATCGGTATGGCTTTGGGTGTAAAAGCGGTTAAAAACGCGCCTAAAGCGGCGCAGGCCACTAAAGAAACAGCAAGCAAGGTATTCAACTATCAATCCCCTGTTAAGCAGGAATTAGCGAAACAAATCCAGGCTGGTAGCACTGACAATCGGCTAGCTAAATACATGGTTAATGGCGCGGGCAAGATCAAGAAAGATAAAAAAGCTATCGAGGCTATTAATCAGGGATTCGACAAGGGAGTTGTACAAGTAGCGAAAGCGGCAAGCCCCAAAGACAGGGCGAAGATGCGTGAAATGGTTAATATCATGCAGCGGGTCAAGAATAACGCTTTAGAGGGTATGGAGTTTAGACCCTCTGACGTTCCGGGCAAGTCACTTGTCCAGCGAGTGAACTATGTTAAGAACGTAAACAAGCAAGCAGGCTCAAGGCTGGATAATGTTGCTAAAAGCTTGAAGGGCAAGAAAGTTGATTTCTCGCAGGCTGTAGATAGTTTTGTTTCTAAGCTTGATGATATGGGCGTGGAATTTGATACTGATTTAAACGCACTATTTCAAAATTCTTCACTAGATGGTGTGGATTCAGCTCAAAGAATCATTAAGCGAACTATCGAGCGTTTAAAGTCTGGCGGTAGGAATGGCCCTAAATCTATGCCTGATGCCTATGATATGCACATTCTTAAAAAGTTCATTGATGAGAATGTAACCTATGGAAAGGCGGGCGAAGGGCTGAAAGGAAAGACAGCTAATATCCTTAAAGAGTTAAGGCACGACATCAACGAGTCATTACGTGCGGCATCACCTGAGTATAAAAAAGTCAATACCCGCTATGCAGATACCATAGAGGCGTTAAACATGCTCAAGGATGAAGCAGGTAGGAAGATAGATATATTCGGTGACAATGCTGACAAGGCTCTAGGCACTCAATTAAGAAGACTAATGAGCAATGATAAGGGCCGAATCAACATGTTAGAGGCTGTTAACGCTCTAGAAAATACTTCTAAAAAATACGGCGCTAAATTCTCCGATGATATTAAGACTCAGATCCTATTTGCCGATGAATTGGACGCTGTATTTAAGCCAGTGGCTAGAACATCTTTAGCGGGTGAAACAAGAAAAGCGGTAAGAAGTGGTGCAGAGGCCGCAACAGGGCAGAAAACTATTCCTGGTGTTGCTTTAGAGGCTGGCGAGGCGTTGATAAATAAAGCTAGAGGCGTAAACGAGGAAGGCGCGTTTAAAGCTATCAGGGAATTGCTCAAGTAAACCAGTTATATCTAACTCTAAGTATCTGCCATATCTGCCAAAGCAATTCGAGAGCAGCATAGCCGATTGCCAGGTATGGATGAATTAGAAGGCAGACAATCAGCACTAGTAAGACTTGAATACTACGCATATTTAATCCCTGTTTACATCCAGCGATTATAACCCCAAAACCACCAATTTTAACAACCTTAACAGAATCAATAACTTAACTGTCGAGAGGACAGCTAGATATGCCAGCGCATTTAATATATAGCCCGTTCACGTTCATAGACACGAACGGCGACCCATTATCGGGCGGATATGTAAAAACCTTCGAGCCTAACGGTTCTAGTACACCAAAAGCTTTGTATTCAGATAAGGCCCTGACGAATTCAGCCGGTACGACTCACACCCTCAATTCATTAGGACAGTTTAACGCCGGGAATCTGTTTGGTGATGGAGACTATTACTTTGAAGTTTATTATGCCGATGACTCACTAGCCGACACCTACGAATACATAGAAGGCGAAGGGTCAGGAAATAACGCCGCTACTGAATGGGTATCTAGTGTTACCCCTACTTATATTAGTGCCACATCTTTTAGTGTTCCCGGTGATTTGACAAGTGACTTTCACGTCAATCGAAGGGTGAAGACTGAGAACACGGGCGGGACGGTTTATAGCACGATTGTTTCGAGTGTATTTAGTTCTGTTACCACAGTTACAGTTACAAATGATTCAGGCACTTTAGACAGTGGTTTAAGTTCTGTTGAATTGGGTTTTTTACGGGCAGACAATCAAAGTTTACCACCTTCAAAAGCTGGCTTAATTGATGAAAACGGAAACAAGGTATTAATCCCCGGCGCCACAGCTAGTGCAGTTAATGAAATTACTGTTACCAATGCAGCCACAGGCAACAAACCCTCTATAGATCAAACCGGGGCGGATGATGTAGGAATAGATATTGAAGGCGTTGAACTGCATAACGGATCGATAACGGCATCTAGCGCAACAATAAACACAATACCCGTTTATGGTCTTGTTGTTCTGGATACACCCGAAAACCTTGTCAGCTCATCC
>JBFHVK010000250.1:0-4350 GCA_041589615.1 Gammaproteobacteria bacterium
CTGAAAAACAAACCCGCGATCACGCTGGACGGTTGTAAAATCAGCCTGCAGGGAAATATTAATCGCCCGGCTGATATTCGCGTCCTAAGACAGTTCGACCACACCGGCGTTGGCCTGTATCGAACCGAAATGCTTTTCATCGAGCATAATGTTATGCCTGATGAAGAGGAACAGTTTGAAACGTATCGTCGTGCATTGCGCTCATTGCAGGGTCATCCACTCACAATTAGAACGATGGACCTTGGTGCAGACAAGGAACTAATTGACGCAACGCAACACGGTCCACTGGTACATAACCCTGCACTGGGACTGCGCGCAATTAGACGCTGTCTCAAGGATCCTGAATCTTTTCTCAAGCAGATCAGGGCAATACTACGAACTGCCGGTTATGGCCCTGTATGTATGATGATTCCAATGATTACCTGCATCTCGGAAATGCAGCAGGTTTTCGAACTGGTAGAACAGGCAAAAGCTGATCTTAAATCCCGTCGCGTTCGTTATGATGAGCAGATAAAAATTGGCGCTATGATTGAAGTACCTGCAGCTGCGCTTGCGGCCGACAGCCTGGCGAATCAACTGGATTTTCTCTCTATAGGAACCAATGACCTCATACAGTACACACTCGCCTTTGACCGTATTGATGATGAAGTGAGTTATCTGTATAACCCTCTTCATCCTGCAGTACTAAAACTGATTCAAATGACACTAGATGCCGGTGAAGCCGCTGGAAAACTCGTTTCGATGTGCGGCGAGATGGCATCTGACACTCACTATACTCGGCTGCTGCTAGGTATGGGGCTCAAATGTTTCAGTGTACAGGCGAACAGCCTGCTTGAAGTTAAACACATTATCAACAATAGTAATATCGAAAAACTTCGCAAGCATAGCAAGCGCATATTGTCGCTGTCCAATCCCGATGAGATTATCAACGCAGTCGAAGAACTTAATCATAAGTTCAGCTAATTATTTACCTTATTTTTAAGCAAACTCAACTTTATACATGACGACTGTATCCCTGCAAGCTACACTTGGTCTATATATTTTTATAAAATAAAAACCTTTCACCTAACCATGCATCGGGCTTCTTCATGGTAGATAGTTCAGACATTGCTGAAAAAACAGAAAAGCAGATTCTTGCTTTGTCTGAGGCACTCGAAAGCGGCACTCTGCAGCATGCAGAAGGCATGCTCAATGCTATGCATCCGGCAGAAATTGCTCACCTTATCGAATCCCTGCCGCCTCGTGAGCGCTTTGTTATATGGTCTCTGGTATCAAGTGACATCGAAGCAGAAGTTCTTATTAGCCTCGGTGATGAGATTCGCCATAACCTGATCAAGGACATGTCTGCTGAACAACTGGTTCAACTCGCAGAAAACCTTGAAGTCGATGACTCGGCTGACTTTGTACAGTCACTACCAAAAGCGGTTATAGACCAGGTATTACATTCACTCGATAGTCAACACCGCAAGATGCTCGAGTCCGTACTCTCCTTCCCTGAGGACAGTGCCGGCGGCATGATGAACACTGACACCGTGACAATTCGTCCGGAAGTTACACTTGATGTTGTATTGCGTTACCTACGCTTACTGGGAAATATCCCGGAGCATACAGATCACCTGTTTGTCATCGACAGAAACAATCACTATCTCGGTTCCCTGCCACTCGCGCGTTTATTAATCAATGAACCCGGCAGCACGGTTGAGGAAATTATGGTGGATTCCATCAAACCCATTCCTTCAGATATGGAAACACGGGAAGTGGCCAAAACATTCGAAGCCCTGAACCTGATATCGGCACCTGTCATTGATGGCAACAATATGCTGCTCGGTCGTATCACGGTAGATGATGTCGTTGATGTCATTCGTGATGAAGCCGATCACTCGGTATTGAGCATGGCGGGTCTTAACGACGAAGAGGATCTGTTCGCTCCGGTACTGCCAAGTTCACAACGACGTGCTGTATGGCTTGGTATAAACCTGCTCACTGCCTTTCTTGCTTCCTGGGTAGTGAGTAATTTCGAAACCACACTGGAAAAAGTCGTTACGGTTGCCATTCTTATGAATGTTGTGGCTAGTATGGGTGGCATTGCTGGAAGCCAGACCATCACGCTGGTCATACGTAGCATGGCACTGGGGCAACTCAGCCGAAGTAATCGTAGATGGGTTTTCAACAAGGAAGTTATCGTCGGCCTGTTTAATGGCCTGATCTGGGCAGTCGTCGTAGCCCTCATCGCAACCCTGTGGTTTAAGGACTTCTCAGTTGGCCTGGTCATCGCTGCCGCACTGGTCATTAACCTGGTATTCGCCGCCGCATCTGGCGTAGCCATTCCGATTATGTTGAAGAAGTTACATATTGACCCTGCAATTGCCGGTAGCGTCATCCTCACAACTGTCACTGATATTATCGGTCTACTCGCTTTTCTTGGCCTGGCAACCGTATTTCTGCTGTAACATGCCCCACTAACCACTAAGCCGGTGAAATAATTCTGCATTTTCGCTATAATTTGCGCCTTTGCAGTTAACCTATCCAGGCAGATACAGTCGAATATGAAATTTATCGAAACCCGTGGCAATGATGGTCAGCGCCCTACCCATATCAGCTTCTCTGAAGCAATCCTCAGCCCGATTTCATCTTTCGGCGGCATCTACTCACCTGAGTCACTACCGGTACTGGACAAGGACTTCCTGCAGCAGCACATGAGTGCTGACTACAAGACCCTGGCGCGTAACATCCTTGCTGCCTTTGAAATCGATATAGACCAGCAGATTATCGATAAAGCACTCGACCTGTACGATGCATTTGATGACAGCAGCAACCCGGTTCCAGTGGTAAAAGTCTATGATGACCTTTTCGTCAGTGAGCTCTACCATGGCCCAACTCGTGCGTTCAAAGATATGGCACTGCAACCATTCGGCATAGTACTTTCTTCCATTGCCCAGCAGCGCAATGAAAAATACCTGATCCTGGCTGCAACATCAGGCGATACTGGCCCTGCAGCACTAGAAACGTTCAAGAATAGAGCCAATGTACAGGTTGCCTGCATGTATCCAGATGGTGGCACTTCAGATGTACAACGCCTACAGATGGTTACCGAAGATGCAGAAAACCTCAAAGTCATTGGCATCAAGGGTGACTTCGATGATGCACAAAGCGCGCTGAAACAGCTTCTTGGATCGGACACATTCAAACAGAAACTACAGGAGAAACATATCTTCCTGTCTGCAGCTAACTCGGTAAACTTCGGTCGTATTATTTTCCAGATTATCTACCATATCCATTCTTACCTGGAACTGGTTCGACAGAATGAAATTACCCTCGGTGATGAAGTATACCTGAATGTTCCAAGCGGGAATTTTGGCAATGCACTCGGAGGCTATTACGCCATGCGCCTGGGTTTACCGGTTGAGAAAATACTGATTGCTTCAAACAATAATAATATCCTGACCCAGTTTATTAAAACCGGTTCTTATGACCTCCGCGACAAGTCGGTTATTCCAACCACGTCGCCTGCCATGGATATATTAAAATCATCAAATATTGAACGAATCCTGTTTGATCTTTTTGGTGAAACTCGTACTAAAGAGCTAATGCTACAACTTGATAGTGAAAAACACTATCAACTGAATGACGATGAACTGGCTACAATTCAGAATATTTTTGCCGCCGACTTCTGCAATGATGATGAAGGCAAGAAATACATTAAAACTGCTTTTGAAAATGGGTATCTGATGGACCCTCATACAGCTACCTGTTTCAAGGCCTACGAAAGCTGCCGTGATAAACCACTGAAGACTATTGTTTACTCTACTGCTGAGTGGACAAAGTTTTCCCCTGTTATTGCAAACGCACTAACAGGTGAAGTAGATGCTCATGACATAGACGCATTAAAATCCATTGCACGGGAAGCGAAAATAGAAATTCCGGATGTTATTAACAGCCTGTTTACAAAACCCGTTACTCAGGACACGATTATTGACAAGCAGGACATTGAAAAGGAAATTCTCGCCTTTCTATAGCCCCGAATCTTACTCGCATCTCCCGGAACCGATTACTGGTTTCGGGATGCCAGCATGGATTGTTCAAGCTCTTTCACTAGCAGGTATTTCCTCAGCTGAGTACGGTAACCTAACTCCTCAATAATTTTCTGTTTTTGCTCAGTCAGCTCACTTCTTTCAGCACTCAACAGCATTCTGCTTTCATCCTGCCAGGGATAGAATCCCGCATTAGTCACAACGCCATCTGCAAACAGAAAACTATCCTGATTAATCCAGCCATAGGATGTCTGTCTGTTTTTTTGCATCAATGGAGTACCAAATGAAAAGTATTCGGTCTCTGGTAATACTATTTCAA
>JBFHVK010000251.1:0-4343 GCA_041589615.1 Gammaproteobacteria bacterium
CGGTTCAATACCTGTTGTAGTTCCTGCAAGAATTCCAATTGTTCCTGTAGGGGCGATTGCTCGATAAGCTTTAGGGCGTGAGAGGTAAAACCTGTCGCAGTGTTCATCGCTTGCTTTCTTAGATTCTTCTGCATAGACCTTATACCATTTGTGGAGTTCAGGGGTTACTTCGTATTCGTAGTTGCGCTTGAGGAGCCATTCGTGAATTCCCATGAGACCAAGCCCAAGCCTTCGATTTTTCTCGCGTACTTGGTATACCTTGTCGTAAGGGAGATCAGCTCGAAGGGTTCCGCATACGAGGAACTTGGACGCAACCTGTACAATATCTCGGAACTCCTCCAAAGTCTCAATATTGCCAATATTGATCGAGCCAAGATTACATACGTCAGAGTCATCTTCAGATGTAACCTCTGTACAAGCATTACGAAGGGTCTCATACTGCTTCTCCCCAAAGTTGAAGCTGAAGCCCGGTTCCCCTGTCTTCATGGCTTGCAGGCAGTTCTCAAAGAACACAGGGTTGTCCTCTCGGTTCTCTGAATGCAACCATGCATCGTCATAGTTCACAGAGATGTTAGTCATATCCAGAGCAGCCGGGAAGTTGAAGTCCTTCTCTTTCAGGGCTTTAATCTCATCAGGCCAATCCTTAGCCTTAAGGAACTCTGGAATATCCTCGTGCTGCCAGTTCAGGGAGGCGTAGATGGCACTTCGGCGGCTCCCGCCTTGCATCACATTTCTACCAATCTCATTTAGCATCGACATTAGAGAGAGAGGACCGCTTGAGACACCGCCAGTCTTGCGGATAGGCTTACCCTTGGCTCGTAGAATGCTGTAGTCTGCCCCGATACCGCCACCGGTCATCAGGCACGAAGTTGCTCTCTTAGCAAGCTCAGCCCACTCTTCGCGGGTATCGTGCTCAGCCCGTAGGAGATAGCAGTTATTGAAATAATGATTAGGGCGGCCTGAATAGTAAATATAACGCCCACCGGGTAGAAACTTAAATTCCTTAATTGCTTTTGTGAGTAGCTCACGTTCTTCCTTTGACATTAGGACTTGCGCAGTACCCCATCGGGTACCACACACATCTTCCACAATCCGTTCAGCACATTGATCCCAATTATCTGCTGGACCTTGTGCATACTTAAATCGAAATACATTCTCCCCTAGCTGACTGCGGAACTCACTCTTCTTCATTCTCTTCCTTATCTTTTTTGATTTCTACCACTTTATTAATTCTACTCTCAACATCCTCACTAGTGAGCCACATATCCTTACCGTCTAGAAGGGAATCAATCTCCTCCTCGCTAAAGAAAGGTCCATAGATGGAGCGACAAATCTGACGCATTAACTTAGTTGTAAACTGAGCCTGCTTTAGATTCTCATTAGACTTACCCCCTAGCCCCTCAGTGCCGTCATGCATCATGACATAGCTAAGGGGCTGAACACCGATATTAGGGGCAGCAAACAAGATCAGAGAGCCTGCAGAAGCTACTGCACCATCTGCAATAGCGATCACATCTGCCTCTGATGACCTCATCGCATTGATGATTTGCATCGTTAGGTCGAGCCGACCACCGGGGGTGTTAAGATAAAGCACCACAGTTTCATTCGGTTGAGCGGTATAAAGAGTGTGAATCAGATCAATATAATCCTCCTCCTCTTCAATAGGGCCGCTAACAAAGAAGTGATGATCTAGTGCAGACACCTTACCTCGGTAGTTATCTTTATTTCCAATTCTAAACATTAAGCTCTCTCTGCCTCCCACTTATCAAACGCTTGGATGAACATCTTACATTGTTCACTACGAAGAATATCCTCAGGTCCAAACTCAATAGTGTGAACCGGTAAAGAATATTTACCGATAATACTGAGTAATTCCTTAAGACCGCTGTTTTTAAATTTAGGCGAGGTTTGTGCAATGTCCCCACAAAGAACTACTTTAGAGAATTTACCCATACGGGTAAGAAACACTTTTAGTTGATGAATGCTCATATTCTGGCACTCATCTAGGATGACAAAGCTGTTATCGAATGTTAAACCTTGGATGTGCTCTAGCAGGTGAAACTGCAATCTGCCAGCTTTCTCCCAAACCTCTACTGTCTGAGGGTTAGCAAAGTTGTGGAGATGCTGTAGAACAGGTGCCACCCAAGGCTGCATTTTCTCTCTGGCCGTCCCTGGCAAAAACCCTGTTGTATCTGCAAAGCTCACATTGGGGCGGGTTACTACAATACGCCCCACCTTCTTATTAGAGAGGGCTTCGTAGGCAGCCTCCACTGCCCCGAAGGTCTTACCTGTCCCTGCACACCCATAAGCGATTACCGGATACATATGCTTATCCCGAAGCGCTTGGAAGTAGAGGTTGTGGTTGCTCAAGAGTATTTCTCCTTTAGGTATTTCATAGGAAGCAGGTTAAGGTCGAAGCTCCCGTCCTCAACATTATGCAGCATGAGGGCGCCTCTCCAATGCTTATTCCCTTGGTTGCCTAGGTATTCTTCATCATGAAGATAGAAGCTCCCGGCAATAATGCTTGTGAGAAGCTGTCCATCAGCCCTCTTGCCTGTTGCAATCTGCAAGCCTTGTTGGTGGCCTGCAATACAACTCATATGCTGCTTGCTGAGTTGGGCACTAGCAGTTGCAGCAGGACGCCCTGCTGTACCAGTTGGGAAGTAATGGCTGAAAGCGATACCATTGATAACAACAACAGAAAGGAAAGGATGCACCTCCCAACCAAACTCTTCGTATTGTAGATCGCGGGTACTGAGAACACCGTCAAGCTTAGCATCATTGTTAACAGCGCGATTGATCCGTTCATCGTGGTTTCCTAATAGCATTACAAGTCTCGGGCTATATACCCGTTTCTTGTTATTGATTTGTCTAACTTGCAGCTTAGTCAAAGGGGTAAGGAGAGTCTCCTGTGCTTCCTTCGCTGACTCAACATCAAGCCTATATCTTCGACCCTCAAAGGACTTCTTACCCACGTCATAAGAGCTTAGAGACGCCATATCTGGGAAGTCCCCTAGATGTACAATAACATCAGGTCGCTTATCTACAATGTACTCTCCTAGCCATGCTAGATGGTCAAGAGGTACTCCGGGTTTTACTTGGCAATCAGGGATAACTAGAATCTTCATGCAGTTCCTTTTAGCTCAGCCCAAGAGACAGGGAAGAGGGGGCTGATGATTTTGTCCACTGCTTCCGCATACATACGCACTTCCTTCTGTGCGTGGGGATCGAGGCGCAGCTTAGTGAGGCGAGCGTATGCGGCTAGCGAGCCTGTCTCGATGAACTCCGTATAGTGCGAACACGGCAGGATCATTCGGGCCTGTTCAGGCGCAACGCCTTCCGTGATCATC
The DNA here is from genome assembly GCA_041589615.1 of Gammaproteobacteria bacterium. GTDB lineage: Bacteria > Pseudomonadota > Gammaproteobacteria > SZUA-229 > SZUA-229 > SZUA-229. The sequence continues at coordinate 3,351 of JBFHVK010000251.1, forward strand.
TTGTTGTAGGTCTCGGTGATGTTGTCGTAGAAGCCGTGAACACTCGGGGCTTGCTTTACGAAGACCCCCCTGCGAACCAGTGCAACGTTCTCAACGAACGTCATTAGTTCTTCAGGGGTGGCGTCCAGAAGCATCGAGTTCGCTTTGTTCGAGATGATCTCGATGTTCCCTCGTACATACCCTTTACGAGGGTCGATACGATTCACTGACGCAGACTCAGGTTTGATGCTGTCCGCCGCGTAATCAAGCTCCATACCGAGGTATTTGCACACCTTCGGCTGACCAATCTCCAGAAGGTCTTCAGCGGTCATGTCGAAGTCGATGCCACGTTTCTTCGCAGATTGCTTCAGCGAACCTACTTTCGTGGAGGCCCACCCTTGGTGGGTGTGCTTACGGTAGTGGTGCTCACGGCAGCGGGTTGAGCAGAAGCGTTTCATCTTCTCGTCTTCCTTCCGCTTGAACTCCATCTCAGAACCACAGTAGGCACACTTCTGAGAGCCGTCTAGGACGATGGTCTCATCGCTCGACCCCTGCTTCACGTTCTCCGCACGCTTTCGCCACTCGGTCGGCACGTAGAACTCAGGTGCATCATCAACATACCGACGGGACACCTCATTCCGCGTAAAGCCAATCATGTGCTTGAACCACTGACGGGCGATGAAGATCGGCATCTTGATTCGTAGCTGAATCTGAGGATGGCTGAAAGGGGTCCAGTGATTGTGCTTGGCAAGGTACGAGATGAGACCGCAATCGCGCTTAGAAAGGTTCTTACCAACCCACCTCTCCTTATCCCAAGGGCCATAGGAATCCCATTCACTCTCCTTCGCCATCGACACGCGGGCTGCATTGACGACCATCAGATCATCACCCATGCAGTCAGTCAATTCTACCGATGAGATTGAATCCCCTAGCGGGTCTAGCTTCATTTACGCTCCTCAATTGCTTGTCGTAGGTATTGGCACAAGTCTAGTGCCTCTTCGTATGCATCCATTA
>JBFHVK010000252.1:0-4338 GCA_041589615.1 Gammaproteobacteria bacterium
CCTGACAAATATTCACAGATAAGGTTTCTGTTCTCTTCAATGTCATCTGCAATTAATATTTTAGCCGGCTTGAGCTTTACACCTGTGTCAATTGCCGTGATTTTTTGCTGTTTTTTATCATCTGCGATTTCAGGTGATTTCATTAAAAAAGTAAAACAGCTACCTTCGCCAATTTTACTTTTCAGCGTTATTTCCGAGTTCAGTCTTTCAGCTAGTTTTGTGCTAATCGCCAGACCAAGCCCGGCTCCTCCGAATTCACGCGTACTCTGGCTATCCTGCTGTTCAAATATATTGAAAATTTTCTTCTGATCTTTAACTAATATCCCTATACCACTGTCTCTTACTTCAATTGCAAGATCTGAAAATAATCCATTCTTACCTACATCATGCATTTTAGCATGTATGTCTATGCCACCTTTTCTTGTAAACTTTATTGCGTTATTTACCAGATTAAACAATATCTGCCTTATCCTGACCTCATCTGACATAATCACTTCAGGAACATTCTCATCTATCTTCAAATTTAGATACAGGGCCTTCTCTCCTGCAGCAATCGAGAAAACCTCCTTTAAATCTTCCAGCAGACGCCTGATATGCACCCTGTCAAACTCCACTTTCATTTTACCGGCTTCAATCTTCGAAATATCAAGTATGTCGTTTATTAGACTTAATAAATTTCGACTGCCTGACTGAATCGATTCAACATACGCCGCCTGTTTTTCATTCAGACCACTCGAAGCCAGCACATCTGTAAAACCAATGACAGCGTTCATGGGTGTGCGTATCTCATGACTCATATTTGCCAGGAACATACTTTTTGCACGACTCGCAGCCTCGGCTTTCTCCTTGGATCTGGATAAGGCTAAATTTGCATTTTTTAATTCTCGTGTACGCTCATTAACCTTCAATTCTAATTGATCGTTAGCCTGTTTAAGTTTTTTTTCAGCAATCTTTCTTTCTGTATTATCCCGTGCGTAAACCAGTAAATATCTATGCATATCAATATTCACAAAACTGATACTAATTTCTACAGGAAATGCCACGCCATCTTTTCTTTTATATTCACTTTCAAGCAACAATCGATCATCTTCTTTCAAACGATCCATTATTGTGTTCAATACCAGATCATCCTTAAACCTGCCATCGATATCACTCCAGTACTTATTTAATAACTCATTACGTTCATAACCAAGAATTTTGCAAGAGGCATTATTCACCTCAACAATCAATCCGTCTGACCTCACAATAAACAATATATCTACTGACTGATCCACCACCTGCTTAAATCTGTTTTCACTTTCCTTCAGCTCCTTGTTGCTTGATTGCAACTGCCCCAGCATATTATTGAATTCATCCGTCAACACACCAATTTCATCATTACTCTGTTTCTCTGCTCTTAAGCCATAATTTTTCTGCTCGCTAATTGCGCTCGCTGTTTCTGTCAGATGCTCAATAGGCCCGGATATAATTCTCTGCATTCCTGATGCAATAACATAAACAATAAACATACCTATGAATATGTTAAGCACGATGACCACAACTGACTCAATAACAAATTCACGCATCTGAACATCATCTGCCTCCATGTAGATATAACCGGCTATTTCTCCGTCCACCTCAATTTCCTGCCAGTACGAGTTAACTCCAAAGTGTTTTATCTTTGACTTTAATTCCTCATATATCAGAGATTTTTCTTCTCCATCCCTTGCATATGAAACAAAGTTGTTTTTATTTTCATCAAATAGAATTGCCTGAGTCACTTCCACATTAGACTTCAACGAATCGAGCAGGTTTTTTGCTCCATTCTCATCTTTAAACAATAGATATGCTGCACTTGTCTCGGCAAACATATTCGACATTAGCCGTAATTCCTTTTGTTGAGTTTTATTTAACTTGAAAATTTCACTGATTAGCAAACTGGCACCTATCGCCACAAACCCCACCATACTGGCTGTCATAATAATGACTATCAATTTCCACTTGATAGACGCACTCCGCAAGATATTATGTCTTCTTTGGCGAATGTTACTCATTATTGTCTTAACCAGTGGCAGATCAGCCAGTTTTTTGTATTTCTCGGGAAAGCAGGTGCAGATAGCAACTAGCCCGTATTTTGCAGGCTCATTACCTTACAGAGTATAGGCTATTTTTCTGCCTTCGATTCCTCTACAATCTGCTAGTTTTTTTTAATTGAGTTGTTAAATATGTCATCACTTCAGGCACTAATTTTTGACGTTGACGGAACACTGGCTGACACTGAGCGTGATGGCCACCGTGTGGCTTTTAATCAGGCTTTTGAGCAGGAAGGCCTCGACTGGCACTGGTCGGTAGAACTCTATGGTGAACTTCTTGCCGTTACCGGAGGCAAGGAAAGGATGGCTTACTATCTTGATCACTACAACACTGATTTTCCGCAAGATAGCTCAACTCCAGAACTCATAAAGAAGCTTCATCAGTCTAAAACTGATCACTACACTGAACTGCTTTCCACCGGAGCTATACCACTTAGACCCGGAGTAAGGCGCCTGCTTAACGAGGCCAGGGAAAATGACCTACGCCTTGCAATAGCAACCACTACAACACCCGCCAATGTGACTGCTTTGCTCGAGCATGCACTCGAACCTGGCTCCTCTGACTGGTTTGAAGTCATCGCAGCCGGGGATATTGTCCCAGCCAAAAAGCCTGCTGCAGATATTTATCACTGGGCACTTAAGGAAATGAACCTGCCTGCAGAAAGCTGTCTCGCTTTTGAGGATTCCGAAAATGGTATCAGGTCTTCTCATGGAGCTAATCTCAAAACGGTCATCACTATTAACGATTACACCGCTGATCACGACTTCACGGGAGCTGCGCTGGTGCTGGATCAACTTGGAGAACCTGGGCAACCTTTCCAGGTAATCCAGGGCAATAGTTATGGTTCCAGCTTTGTTGATCTTGCACTATTGAAAAAGCTTCACAACGAGAAATAAACAAGGCCAGGCCTATGGTTATTCAGCACACACTCAATATCAGCACACAGGGCCGGGGCACACAAAATATCAGCCACAAGCTTGCTCAACTTATCGGTGACTCCGGGCTTTCATCCGGTATCGCTAATATTTTCCTGCAGCACACCAGCGCCTCACTCATTCTGTGTGAAAATGCCGATCCGACTGTACGCAGAGACCTCGAGTCATTTATGAGTCGCATTACCCCCGATGGAGACCCTCTCTACCAGCATAATGATGAGGGCCCAGACGATATGCCTGCACATGTCAGAACCGTTCTGACGGATAGCAGCCTGAGTATCCCTTTTGCTTCCGGCCAGCTATTGCTCGGCACCTGGCAAGGTATTTTTCTCTGGGAACATCGCACGCACCCACACAACCGCAGGCTGATCATCACGCTCTACGGGGAATAATACTACTGCTATACTCAGGGTATTTACTATTAGTGAGTCCTGTTACCGGGTTCACTCAACATTAACTAACCGAGAACACCAATGGCAGCACCAGCAATTAAAGATGATGTGTTATACCGCCTGTTACGGGAAGGCAAGGTCAGCGAATTTAATGAACGTCGTGCAGCCGGAGAAGGCTGCGATCTCACATCCGCCGATTTTCGCGGTGTTGATTTATGCGGCCTGAATGCAGATGGTCTGGACTTAAGCAACTGTTACTTTAGAATGAGCAACCTCAGGGGCGTTGACTTCAGCAACAGTAATCTTGAAGGTGCCAGTATTCATGGCGCACAGATATCTGGAGTATTCTTCCCAAAGCAACTTGAGGCCGCTGAGATTGCCCTCTCGCTGGAACATGGAACTCGTATGCGTTACAGGAATCAATAACCATTATGCTTATGACTGATCACCCATTTCGAACCGCTTTCGAAGCGCTCTTTAGCCAGCCCGACCAGGATATTAACCTGGCCGAAGCTGCGCTAATGATCGCACGGCTTGAATATGAGGATCTCGACATAGAAAACTACCTGTCAAAGATTCAGTCCATGGCTAATGAAATTAACAATAGGCTGCCCGAAACCGCCAATGCCGCTGAAATTCTTAAACAGCTTAATCATGTACTGTTTATAGAAAAGGGCTATGAGGGCAACTCCCAGGCCTATTACGACCCCAAAAACAGCTTTCTTAATGATGTAATTGAACGTAAGCTGGGTATTCCTATAAGCCTGTCTATCCTTTATATCGAACTGGGTCATGCGCTCGGGCTGCCGCTTGCCGGGGTTTCGTTTCCAGGGCACTTCCTGGTTAAACTCGAAATAAGTGATGGCGCCATCGTACTGGACCCCTATTTTGGCGGCATTTCACTCAACGAAGAAGACATCGAAGAGCGCCTACAGGAA
>JBFHVK010000253.1:0-4322 GCA_041589615.1 Gammaproteobacteria bacterium
ATGGCTGGCCTGCTAGCCGGCGCTGTTAGTAGTCGTCAGGCAATTGCTGAGACGGCAAAACCCGAAGCGGCAGAAGAATCACTTGATAACCTGCGATTTCCCGGTGATCCAACCGAGCACAATGTGATTTACCAGCTTAATAAAAGCAGTGAACAATACCACGATGCTGTGCTGTTTTCTGTTGGTGAAATGCTAAGAAAATATAATGACAACATCACGATTGTCGTAAGTGCATTTGGGCCTGGTATTCATGTTCTGGCAAAACAGCCCACGCGACCTGTATCAAAGAAAAACAAACTAAGGGTAAAAAGCCTGGCAGACTATGGTGTAAAATTCCATGCTTGCGGCAACACCCTGGATTCACTTGGCTGGGATAAAGATGACCTTTACGATTTTGTAGAAATTGTTCAGGTGGGTGCTGCGGATTTACTGGAGCACCAGGAAAAAGGTTTCTCCTACATTAGCCTGTAAAAATAAGAGATACAAAAATGCTAAGAATTGCTATTACCGGCGCGGCTGGTCGTATGGGTAAAACTTTAATCGAGGCCTGTCAGCAAGCAGAAGGCTGTGAGTTATCAGCCGCTATTGAGCGCCCGGGTATTAGTCTGATTGGTGCAGATGCCGGCGAACTGTCAGGGGTTGGTACTCTGAATGTTAAACTGGTCGATGATATCGCCAGCGTGATTGATGATTTTGATACACTCATCGATTTCACTTCCATTGAATCTACGCTACATAATCTGCAAATCTGTAAGCAACATAAAAAACATATCATTATAGGAACAACCGGTTTTAGTGATGAGCAGAAGCATCTTATTAAAGCGGCGGCTGATGAAACGGCTGTCGTGTTTGCACCGAATATGAGTGTGGGTGTAAACCTCTGCCTGAAGTTATTGCAGATGGCGGCTTCGGTGCTCAATGAGGATTATGATATCGAAGTGATCGAGGCTCATCACAGGCATAAAGTTGATGCTCCATCGGGTACTGCTTTGCGCATGGGTGAGGTTGTTGCTGAAACACTGGGTCGTGATCTTAATGAATGTGCAGTCTATGGCCGTGAAGGGCAAACGGGTGCACGCGATCCGCAAAGCATAGGGTTTGAAACGATTCGTGCAGGCGATATTGTCGGTGAGCATACTGTGATGTTCGCCACCGAAGGTGAGCGAGTAGAAGTCACACATAAGGCTTCCAGCCGTATGACATTTGCAAAAGGTGCCATCAGAGCAGCCAAATGGCTACAAAATAAAGACAACGGCCTGTATGATATGCAGGACGTTCTGGGCTTATAACTATATTTAGTCCGCAAATAAACGTAAATAAACGCGAAACTATTAAGTAAGATTTCTAATTACATCACTGCTTAACAAAGCAGGTAGTGATGCCAGGGGTAAATTCTTATCATTAGCGTTGATTTGCGTGCAGTTGCGGATAACAACGCTTTTTATACAATCAAAGGGTTATTTATGAAATTTGCATGCGTATTTCCGGGGCAGGGGTCGCAGTCGGTAGGTATGATGGCGGAACTCGCTGAAGCCTATCCTGTTGTAACCGAATTATTTGCCAAAGCGTCTGAGGTTCTTGGCTATGACCTTTGGAAAGTCGTGCAGGAGGGACCTGCAGAAGAGTTAAATAAAACCGAAGTGACCCAGCCTGCCATGTTGACGGCAGGTGTTGCGGTATATGAAATTCTTAAGGAAAAAACAGGTAAAGAACCAGAGCTAATGGCGGGTCACAGCCTGGGTGAATACACGGCTCTGGTATGCGCTGGATCAATCACCTTTGAAGATGCCGTTAAACTGGTATCCCAGCGTGGAAAATTAATGCAGGCAGCGGTACCCGAAGGTGTTGGAGCTATGGCTGCTATTTTAGGTCTTGAAGATGACGTCATTAAAGATATCTGCAAAACCGCAAGTGATGATAATTTTGCAGTACAGGCTGTAAACTTTAACTCTCCCGGTCAGGTGGTAATTGCAGGTAATATACAGGCAGTGGAAACGGCGATGGCGATGGCGAAAGATGCCGGTGCCAAGCGAGCCCTGAAACTGCCAGTCAGTGTTCCTTCCCATTCAAACCTGATGGAAGATGCTGCAAAGCAACTGGCGGAATTCATTAAGGCAGAAATCAAGGTGAAAAAATCCGCTGTTCCTGTATTACAGAATGTCGCCGCCAAAGTACATGCTCGACCAGCTGACATTACCAAGAGCCTGGTGAAGCAGCTACATAATCCCGTGTTATGGGTTGATACCGTAAATAACCTGATAGCTGAGGGTATCGATACTACAATCGAATGTGGCCCGGGTAAGGTGCTGGTAGGTCTGAACAAGCGTATCAATAAAGATGCTACTCATCATACTATTAATGATGTGGAGAGCCTTGATGCAGTGGTTGAGGCGCTGTCCTGAAGAATTTAATGTGAGCCTGTGTTCTGGCCAGTGAGTGGCAGGTATGTTCATGAATACACCTGTCACTCTTGAAAATGGTATTACCGGGTAATCATTGTATTAACACTAAGGAATTAAAATGAACTTAGAAAATGAAATTGCACTGGTTACAGGTGCTAGCCGAGGTATTGGTAAGGCAATAGCGGAGACGCTGGCAGCAGCGGGTGCCACTGTAATTGGTACGGCTACGTCAGATAGTGGCGCTGAGAAAATCACAGAGTACCTTGCGCCAAAAGGTGGCAAGGGTATGTGCCTGAATGTGGCTGATGATGCTTCTATCAAGGATGTCACCAAGGCTATTTCAGATGAATTTGGTGCAATCAGTATCCTGGTAAACAATGCAGGTATCACCCGTGATAACCTGCTGATGATGATGAAAGATGACCAGTGGAACGACATTATCCAGACTAACCTGACATCTATCTTCAAACTGTCCAAAATTGTCATTCGCCCGATGATGAAGGCTCGCAAGGGACGTATTATCAATATTGCGTCTGTCGTCGGCCTGACCGGTAATCCGGGGCAGACGAACTATGCAGCAGCCAAGGCCGGTATTATCGGCTTCAGTAAATCACTGGCACGTGAGATAGGTTCACGTAATATCACAGTGAACACAGTTGCTCCCGGATTTATCGATACCGACATGACACGAGAGCTTCCAGAAGAGCAGCGTGCGGCGCTGATTTCTCAAATTCCATTGAATAAACTGGGTGATCCCCAGGATATTGCTAATGCGGTTGCTTTCCTGGCATCACCCGAAGCAGCCTATATTACCGGCGAAACCATCAATGTGAATGGCGGTATGTACATGCCCTAAACCCTAATGCGCTAATTCTTTATTGATTTAAGTCATTGATATACAAGAAATTTGTATTCTCCCAAATTGATAAAAAAATAGCTGGTAGTCTGTGGCGATATTCTCTAAAATACCGCGCAGCTCACACTTATTCGTAACGAGAGGAAAATTTCATGAGCAGTGTTGAAGAACGCGTGCGCAAGATTGTTGTAGAACAGCTAGGCGTAAAAGAAGAAGAAGTCACTAATGCAGCTTCTTTTGTTGATGACCTTGGTGCTGATTCACTGGATACAGTTGAACTGGTAATGGCTCTGGAAGAGGAATTCGAATGCGAAATTCCTGATGAAGATGCTGAAAAAATCACTACCGTTCAGCAGGCGCTGGATTACGTTAACGCTAACAGTTAATCCGCTCCAGTAAAAAGGGCAGGCGTAGTGCCTGCCCTTTTTGCGTTTATAGCCAGTTATATTCTGGCAATATAGAATAAAGATTTTACTGCCACTCCACACCGGCAGTGTTGCAATATTAAATATACCTGGAGAATACTCTTGGCTAAACGTCGCGTTGTCGTTACCGGTTTAGGTATCGTTTCACCCGTGGGCAATGACCTGAAAACTTCCTGGGAGAATATCCTGGCAGGTAAGAGCGGTGCCTCACTTATCACCGAATTTGACACAACTGATCAGGCTACCAAATTTGCCTGCACGGTTAAAGATTTTGACGCTAGCCTGTATATCCCCAAAAAAGACCTGAAAAAAATGGATACCTTTATCCATTATGGTATTGCCGCGGCTGATCAGGCCATCAAAGATGCCGGTATTGAGATTACTGATGAAAATGCAGAACGTATCGGCGTTGCCGTCGGTTCTGGCATTGGTGGCCTGCCACTGATTGAAAAGAATAAGGAAGCCCTGGATAAGGGTGGCCCTCGCAGGATTTCACCATTTCTTATCCCGGGCTCAATCATCAATATGATCTCCGGTAACCTGTCGATAATGTATGGCATTAAAGGCCCTAATATCGCACCGGTTACGGCCTGTACAACTGGCACACACAGTGTTGGCCTGGCTGCACGACTGATTGCC
>JBFHVK010000254.1:0-4249 GCA_041589615.1 Gammaproteobacteria bacterium
CCTTTCTATACGCTTGGCCCGCTAACTACAGATATTGCACCGGGCTATGACCATATTACCTCTGGAATTGGCGCAGCGAATATTGGCTGGTATGGCTGTGCCATGCTCTGCTATGTCACGCCCAAGGAACACCTTGGGTTGCCGAACAAGGCTGATGTGCGTGAAGGTATCATTACCTACAAGATTGCCGCTCATGCGGCTGATCTGGCGAAGGGGCACCCCGGTGCGCAGATTCGCGATAATGCTATGTCCAAGGCACGTTTTGAATTCCGCTGGGAAGATCAGTTCAATCTTGGTCTCGACCCTGAACGAGCACGTGAATATCACGATGAAACCCTGCCGAAGGATTCAGCCAAGGTGGCGCATTTCTGTTCTATGTGCGGGCCACACTTCTGCTCGATGAAGATTACCCAGGATGTGCGTGATTATGCACGTCAACAGGGTATTTCAGAAACGGATGCCGTACAGAAAGGCATGCAGGAGAAAGCGATCGAGTTTATCGACAAGGGTGCTGAAATATACAGCAAGACCTGAAAGTAACGTAGTTTATCGGCAGGGGGCACGCTGATTATATCAATCAGCGTGCTACACTCCTATAAAACAGGTGGTTACACCTGTCGATTCTAATAACTAGAAAGATTTCATGACTGATTCAAACGACTACTATCATATATTGCAGCAGCAGATACGGGAACACCTCGAAACGGTGGACACATCGAGTACACCCTGGAAGGATTTTCTCGCTGCAGTCAATGAGTCCTACCGGCAGTTTGAAGTTCATCAGCGAACTCTCGAGCAATCACTTAATCTCAGCTCTGAAGAACTGGTTCTTGCTAACGAAGAAATGAATGCCGTTTTCCAGGCCATTCCTGACCAGTTATTCCACCTCGATGCAGAAGGTCGCATCGTGAGTTACAAGCTGGGCAAAAATAGTTATCACTACCTCAAGCAGGAACGCATTATCAATCAGTACATGAAGGATGTGACTGATATCGAGGTGGCGCAGAAGTTTGATGTTTCTATTAAGCAGGTGCTGGAGAAACTTTCTACACAGCATTTCGAATTTGTCATCGTGCATGACAGGAAAGTGTTTTATTACGAAGTGCGCATGATGCCTCTGAAGTCGCGTGATGTTATTGCACTGGTGCGTGATATCACTGAGCGCAGGCTGGCAGAAGAGCAGATTGCGTTTCTTGCCTACCATGACAGCCTCACTGCATTGCCCAATAGCCGCCTGTTTAAAGATCGATTGCAGCATGCGATCTCCCAGGCAGAACGTAATAATAAAATGCTCGCAGTGATGTTCCTGGACCTGGATCGATTCAAGTTAATCAATGACACCATGGGGCATTCCGCCGGTGATGAACTTCTAAAAATTACTTCACAGCGATTAATTGAAGCGGTACGTAAAACAGATTCTGTGGCCATCAATGTCGCTGATTTTAGTTCATCCGTTGCACGACTGGGTGGTGATGAATTCACCATTCTGCTGGAAGATCTGGAAAACCTGCAGTCGGTAACGCATATTGCGGAACGTATCGTTAGCAATATTAGTTTACCCATGATGCTGGATCGGCAGGAGGTACATATTTCAACCAGCATGGGTATTGCGATTTACCCGGATGATGGGGATATGGCGGATGAGCTGCTCAAGCATGCTGATGCAGCGATGTATCACGCCAAGGCGCAGGGACGTAATAACTTCCAGTTTTATACCGAGTCGATGAATAAATCATCGGTTGAATTACTGGCGCTGGAGAATAATTTACATAAAGCGATTGAAAATGGCGAACTGTGTCTTTATTACCAGCCACAGATTAATGTTACTAACGGAAAGCTGGTGGGTATGGAAGCGCTTATTCGCTGGCGTCATCCTGAAAAAGGGTTTATTTCACCGAGTGTATTTATTCCGGTAGCTGAAGAAACCGGAATGATTAGTCACATTGGATCATGGGTTTTACATGAAGCCTGTCAACAGGGCGCTCGCTGGATTGAAGCCGGATACCAGGTGCCAAAAATTTCCGTTAACCTTTCAGCACGCCAGCTGAAGGATGAAAGCTTACCTACGCAAATTGATAATATCCTGAAAGAAACCGGCATGCCGGCGAATCTGCTGGGTATTGAGTTAACCGAGAGTGCAATCATACTGGAGCCTGAAGTGGCACTGGTAAAATTACAGCGAATTAAGGAGCTTGGCATCACATTGTCACTGGATGATTTTGGTACCGGCTATTCTTCCCTGAGCTACCTCAAGCGTTTTCCAATTGATACTCTCAAGATAGACCAGGCCTTTGTGCGTGATGTAAAGGTAGATCATGAAGATGCCGCACTGGTGAAAGCGATCATATCGATGGCTCATGGACTGGGAATGGATGTTATTGCTGAAGGGGTTGAAGTGCAGGAGCAGATGGATTTTCTCAAGGACAACAACTGTGACAGTTTGCAGGGTTACCTTTGCAGCCGCCCATTACCTGCAATAGAAATCGAGCAGATGCTAAGTCGTTAGTCTGTTGCGTCAATGTAGCCTGATCGAGGATCAGGTACTTAAAACCAGTACTGGCTGTTTGCCGGATGGGATACGACTATGTGCGATCGCGGCATATTCAATTTTTAAACGACTGTAGACATCGTCCAGTGCCATGCCGAGAATACGACTGGTGATAGCCCTGATGACACCGGCATGCGCCACGACCAGGATGTGCTGACCGCGATATTCCTGCGCAATAAACTCATACACTTCCCATACGCGTTCCGCAAAGTCATCCAGTGGCTCGGCACCTTCCGGACGATTATTCACGGGATCTTTTAGAAAACGTTCCAGGGCGTCGCCTTCGGTACTGCTAATGTCTTCGGGCGTGCGACCTTCCCATGAGCCGAAGCCAATTTCCTTGAGGTTGTCGATAACCGTGTACTCGATACCCATTTTATCTGCAAGCGCCTCGGCAAATTTCTGGCAGCGAGATAGTGGAGAACTAATGATATGGTCCCACGTCGGCTGCTCTGCGACCGAACTCCACATCTGTTGCCAGCCGTTTTCGCTTAGGGGATCATCTACACTATGTCCACGGTAGCGCCTGCCGCCTTCGGGTTCTCCGTGGCGGATAATATCAATATGTGTGTCGCTCATGACATCCACCCCATCAGAGTTAGTATGGCAATGAAGGCCAGCCATACAACCAGGGTGCGTAATACCAGCGCGCGTGCAGAGCGTATGCAGGACATCTCATCACCGGGAGCGCAGTCTTTCAGGGCTCCCTGACCGGCAGTAATCAGGGTGTGGTAGTTGCACTCATACAGGTCATCCTGCTTGCTTTTGCTGTAAAACTGCTGCTTGGCGCCTTCATAGTTACCGGTGAGGGCATAACCCATGGCGGCCAGATGAGCGGGTGCCCAGGAGAGTATGGCCTGTAGTTGCCTCGCTGCAGCAGAGAGTGTGGCGCTGTTACTGTTGCGCATGGTGTGAGCGGTCAGGCGGTAAAGCAGTGCACCTAGCGGGCCCAGCACAACAAACCAGAAAATGACCGCAAAAAAACGGTCATTTGATTCATGTAGTACGGCTCGCATGACTTCAACGATCTGCTGGTCAGAATCAGCCGGAGCCTGGTGATGCATAATTTCACTGGCTTCACTCTGGGCGGCCGTTTCATCTCCTGCTTCACGCGCATCCAGGTAACGGTTGATCTGCCGATTCAGGTCTTTGGGGCCCAGGCTATAGGCAAAAATCACCATACCGAATAGCAGTTCGGTCAGGCCCAGTAATTTATCGTCCAGCCATCCCTGTAACAGGCCAATAACCAGGATGATGGGGAATAACAGGATAACAATCGATGACTTCTGCTGGTTACCAAGCCCCGGCAGGGTTTTAATTAGCCATCGGCTATAGCTGTCGTACCATTCAAAGTTACGACGTTTTTCCAGCAAATCGCTGGCGCGTTCCAGGATGATTCCAAAGAGTATGCAAATGAGTGCCATGTTCGTCTTATTTTATTTGAAGTAGTTGTTTTAAGTATGCCCAGTCAAATGATGCTCCGGGATCTGTTTTGCGGCCCGGCGCTATATCACTATGGCCGGTTATAGCATCTTTGGCGATGTCTGGATAGCACCGTTGTAATTCTAGAATCAAATCAGCCAGTCTTGTGTATTGAACCGGTTCATAGGGAATATCATCAGTGCCTTCCAGCTCAATGCCGATGCTGAAATCGTTGCAGGCCTGTTGCCCGCAGTACTCGGAAACCCCTGCATGCCAGGC
>JBFHVK010000255.1:0-4242 GCA_041589615.1 Gammaproteobacteria bacterium
CTTGAATTTCATATTCAAGTATAGACTATGCAATGTCGTTTATGTTCCGGAGCTGGTGCCGCTTGTGTAAGTGCTTAACTGTTCACTTCCCATATCTGTTTTCTGCATAATCCCTGCATATCACAATGTATACAGCTTTGCATGTCGCCCCAGGCGGGTAATGGACTTGAGGCATGGATGTCTTCTAAAATGTTGTGCAGTCGTTCGCTACAGTCCAGTTTAAGACGGGTTAATGATTCATCCTGTAATGAGGCTTTTTCACTGACTTTTCCATCGTCCAGCTTGAGATAGAGGACTTCAGAGACACCCTGCATCAGGGCGGCATAATTAATGAGTTGAACGTTTTCACCTGAATCAATTTCATCCTGGCTGGCTGTGTTGCCTGTCTTATAGTCGATAATGGCATATTTTCCCTGCTGGATATCGACTCGATCGAGTCTACCGGTAAGTGTGATGTTGTCGTTAATTTGCTGTTTGTTAGCTAATTCCAGCTGATGAATTTTCCATTCCTTATGGCGTTTGATTTGCCAGTCTATATAGGCCGGTACGGTTCTGGTCCAGCGCTCTAGCCAGCCACGGTGCTGAACTGAATCTTCCATGTTAGATCGAAAAACTGTTTCCGAGAGCTGTTCGAGATGGGCAATCGCTTCCTGCCTGTTTTCAAGAGTAATAGAATGAGGAAATGGTGCGGGCAAGTCCAGCACCTGCTGATGAAAAGCCTGCAGAATAAGATGAACCTTTTCACCGTATTCGCTTTTCATAAGTTCTGTGCTGATCTGTTCTAATGGTTTGAGCTTTAGTGCATCGGCTGCAAAAAATTTATAGGGGCAATCAATCAGTCTTTGATGCCTGGAGGCGGAAAATTCCTCTGGTATAAGCGCGTTTTTCAGCTGGGGCTGTGCGCGACGGGTAGTATGAATATTGTCCAGCTGATCATTATCACGATGGGTGAGTGACTGGGTATGTTTAAGCAGATATTCCAGCTGATGATCACTGGCTGGAAAATTCAGCGCACGTTCAAAGAAATTCTGTATCGAGCTAACCCAGGGTGAAGCAGCCATCCATTCGCCATTTCTTTCTGACTGCCAGGTGATCAGGATGTCTGTGGACGATAAGAGCAATTGCTGGAACTGGTAGAGTTGATAGGCCTTTTGTTGTTGCCAGTTTGTGAGTTGTAATGCCTTGCGTACAGACTGGTTAAAGAAGGGTAGCTGCGCCGGTTTCCCCGGAAATGATTCTGCATTAGCGCCAGCAATAATAAGCGTGTCAAAATCGCAGTACTGGGCCTGCTGCATATTCATGATTTTTACGGCAGCATTCTGGCCATGAGGTTTGAATTGTTCCTGCTCAAGTGTGTTGCCGAGCCAGGTACGAAAATCCTGCCAGTTCATCAGTGGATTTGCCGCAGTGTGTGCGCCGCTTAACATATCCAGCTCCTGCTGAACTCGCATGCCTGCAATATCCGTTTCCAGCTGAGAGTAAATTCCAAGCTGTTTTATGCTGTTTATAAAGGCATCTATCCAGCTATCAGGAGTATGGCTTTCGGCGGATTTGAACATTTTCCTGAGTGGGTTGGCAGCCTGCTCGATAGTGTTTAACAGGTCCAGTAATCTTTGCGTTGTTTCCTGCGTGTGCAAGTTGAGTCGCTGACTTCTGTATTTAATAGCGCGCTGGTATCGTTGCAGGTCGTTAGCAATATTTTCATGCAGCACAATGTCCTGTTCAAATCGATAAACCAGTTGCAGGTGTTCTTCTCTATGCTGTGGCTCGCAGAAAAATGGCGACTTCAGAAGATCGAGTAGCGGCAGGTGGGAGAAATCCTGTTCTATGCATTCAAGCCAGCGTTCTAGCAAGGTTGCGGCACTGGTAGTTGCCAGTGCCCAGCCAGCAGTATCCTGAATATTAACCCCTGACCTTTCCAGTAGTGCGCGAAGGCGACGTGCCAGTTTTCTGTTTTCAGTAACCACTGCAATATTGCGTTTGCCTTCAAGCAGTTTGCTTCGAATTTTCAGGTCTATTGCACGGGTTTCCTGTTCCGCACTTTGTGTATCGAGTAGCCTGATATGTTTTAGGGGGTTGTCGATCGTGTGTTGATGATAGTTGATACAGCGTGAATAAAAATACTCGTTATGATTGAAAATATCCTGCAGTAATTGTGTGCTCGAATGCAGGTTTTCTGAGTCAGGTATATCGTCTGGCAGGTAACCCTGTTGTACGTAATATACATTTGACTGTAGTGAAAGCTGTTCGCACCAGGCCTGCTCGAGTGGAGTCAGCTGCTCTGCACCAACAATATAAAAATAGCTATCTTTAAAGGCCTGGTTCAATGGCTGTATTAAACGCAATTTGAGTGCTGAAGTATCATCACAGAGTTGCATGGCGGCAAGTTGCTGCTGCCATGCCTGCCAGAGTGTCTGGATGATAGTCGCTTCCTGGCTAAGGTGCTGGATTTCGCAATCAACCTGGTAAGCGCGCTGCAGTTGTTCAATCCACTGCGGTGCTGGTTCATCTAGCCATTGTTGTGGTGTCAGGCTGAGTTCGTCGAACAGTGTAAGAAGGCTATCGCAGACCTGCCAGTGATTTTCTGCGGCAAATAGTTGTGGGTGAAGTTTCAGTGCTTCAATGAGTAGTAGTTGGCGGGCAGACTGGCTGATGTGTTTCAATGGCTCACCAGGCAGGTCTATGTGTGTCTCAAGCCATTGACTCAGGCTGCCGCAATATCCGCCAATCAAGGCACTCTCTGCGAGATGGGTCAGGCTCAGGCGAAACTGTTGCACTGCCTGGGCATTGGGCAAAATGACATGTGTGTGATGCAGGTCGGGGAGGCAGTCAGCGTGATGCTTTAGAATCTGCCTGGCAAGCTCACGGCTAAAACTTTCGTGAGCTGGAATAATGAGTTGCTGTGGCCCGCTAACTGATTTTGTCATGCAGCGACATTATCATAAATTGCAGCGTGATAAATGTCGCTGCGATTATTTATTTTTACCAATTTTTACAGCCAGTATATCGCAGGGCATTTCATGTAATACTGCATTGGCCGTTGAACCGAGTAACAGCTGAATGCCATGACGTCCATGGGAACCCAGTACTATCAGGTCACAGTTATGTTGTTCGACATAAGCGGAAATTTCATGCTTGGGAGTACCTAGCTGCGCTTTAAGCTGAACAGCACAGGGCAACTTGTCTAGCTGATGTTTCTGGCTTAGCTGCTCGAGTGTTTCTCTAGCGTGATTGAGCATCTCTGTTTCATCGATGGCCCAGTTGCTGGTTAGCATAGGTTCATAGGCTGAATCGATGGGAGGCAGGTATTCGACTACATGAAGCAGGCTAAGCTGGGCATTATTACGGCTGGCAATTTCAATAGCCTTTTCGAGAATCTGCGCAGACCAGTCAGAAAAGTCGATGGCAACCAGTATATGTGTATAGTTACTCATTTTATGTTCCTAGTATGATGGCGCGGGTACACTTACAAGTATACGCCAGTTACAGTTGTTCAGCTGTTATATGCTGTAATGCGTGATACTGATCGATATGGAATTTATTTAATGACACAGCAAAACCTGCAGAATATTCAGCTGATAAGGGATTTTTACAGTGCTTTCCAGCAGCTTGACTGGGAAACTATGGCCACCTGTTATCATGCTGATGCGGTATTCTCCGACCCGATATTTGACTCGCTGGATGCCAGGGCTACTGCCGACATGTGGCGTATGTTGTGTGCCGGAGCAGAGGCGTTTGAGCTCGAGTTTGATCGGTTGTGGGCTGATGATACACATGGCTCTGCTAGCTGGCAGGCGAAATACCTGTATACAGCGGGTAAGGGGGCTTCCACCCGGCAGGTAAATAATAAAGTATTTGCGGAGTTTCAGTTTGCTGATGGTAAGATTATTCGCCACTCGGATCATTTCAATCTCTGGCGCTGGTCTGCGCAAGCGCTGGGTGCCCCGGGTGTGTTTTTGGGCTGGTCTGGCTGGTTCAGGCGCAAGCTTCAGCACAGGGCTGCGCGCGCTCTGGCGGCATTCAGGCGGCGTCTAAGCGATTCATTAAAGTAGCCAGCAGGTAAGGCTTAATAATTGTCTGTGTAAAAAAGCTACACAGTCTGAATTTTTGTTATATAATACCGCGCCTTATGCGAGCGTGGCGAAATTGGTATACGCGCCAGATTTAGGTTCTGGTGTCGCAAGACGTGAGAGTTCGAGTCTCTCCGCTCGCACCATTCATTATTAATCACCCACTGGCATC
>JBFHVK010000256.1:0-4183 GCA_041589615.1 Gammaproteobacteria bacterium
CCCACAAGTAGACGTGGATCACTGAATGGGGCGGCAGAAGTTTTTAAAATATCTTCCAGGAGTCCAGGCGCAATTTTACATCCACAACCTGCTCCGTGGCTGTATTCGGTGAGTTTAATCTTTGACATAATGGCTTAGCGTTCAATAGGCTAAAAAGGCGCTTAGTATACCTTAATCAGTTAAAACAGGGATAACAATGACTAGATTTCGAGTAGCAAACTTACAAGATGTATCTGCCATCGTAGAACTGGTGGAGTCAGCATACCGGGGTGAACCCAGTCGACAGGGCTGGACCACCGAAGCTGACCTGATCGATGGTCAACGTACCGACAGTGTCGAGGTCTCTGCGATCATAGCCAGGGAAAACAACTTCATTATGCTATATGAAGATAGTCACCAGTTACTCGCTTCAATGCACCTTGCAAGGAAAGCCGACTATGCCTATCTGGGCATGTTTGCTGTAAAACCAACCCTTCAGGGTAGCGGTATAGGTAAAGCCATGCTTGAACGTGCAGAATACTGTGTGTTCAGTGAATGGCAATGCGAATGGCTCGAAATGTCGGTGATTTCACAGCGCAGTGACCTGATTAACTGGTACCAGAAACAGGGATATGTACTTAGTGGTAAAAAAAGGCCTTTCCCTTATGGTGATGAACGCTATGGTATTCCAAAGCGAAATGACCTTGTGCTAGAAGTGTTAAAAAAACAGGCTGAACAGGTCGAGCTATGTGACTGATTATTTGTTAATACGCTTTAGAAACACCTTCATTTCCTTTGATGCCTGGATGTCACCTTTACCTTCAGCCACCTGAATCCCCCGGGTATAAGTGTCGATAGCGAGTTGATCCTGACTGGTTAGTGCATAGGCTTTCCCCAGTAGTTTATAAGCGGCGGAATACTCGGGATCAAATTCAAGCGCTTTCATCAGGTGTTCAATTGCCTGATCAGGTTTATCAAGGTTAATGAGTGCCTGGGCAATACCAAAGCGAAGTATCAGGCTATCTTCACCAGTATCAAGGATGGACAGTAAGTTATCTATATTCATATAGTGAATATGCGGCATCTGTAAAAAATCTCAAGCCTACAAAAGGCAGGGAGATAGTTATATTGCTGAGCATGGTAAGATGACTGTTGTTTTATACAGGTAAGAAAATAGATGCGTGTGTTTTATTTTAGTCTGGGCTGGTTGTTTTTCGCGCTGGGTGCGATAGGCGCGTTATTACCGGTAATTCCAACAACACCATTCATGTTGCTAGCGCTATGGGCGTTTTCCCAGAGCTCTGAACGTTTTCATAACTGGCTCTACAATCACCGTTTTTTTGGACCGCCTTTACAGAAATGGCACCAGTATCGAGTCATACCATTGCCTGCGAAAATTGTATCAGTTAGCTTTATGAGTATAAGTCTTGTTTACATGACCCTGTTTGTTCCAGTCGCCATCTGGTTAAAACTTATCGTCGCTACGCTTATGGTGTATGGTGCCTGGTTTATATTAAGCAAGCCATCGAATCCACCACAGAGTGATACAGGCGAATCAGATTCAATAGAATCATAGAATACCTGCTAGTTACAACTGGCCGTTGGTAGCTGCCAGGTTTACAGAGTTTTGTTTAGCGAGAACGCTTATTTCCATGGATGTATTGTCAGGATTTTCCACGGCTCAGCTTATCAGTGTTGCCTTACTGTTCATCTGGACGGGCTTTGTTCGTAGCGGACTGGGCTTTGGTGGAGCTGCACTCGGCCTGCCACTCATGCTGTTTGTATATGACCAGCCACTTTACTGGTTGCCAATGATTGGCATACATCTGCTGTTTTTTTCAGGCTTGACCCTACGTACACGAATTCAGCATGTTGACTGGCCATACCTGAAAAAGTCGATGATGATCATTATTCCATTTACGCTGGTTGGTGTATTGGGTCTGGTGAAATTACCGACTGACTGGCTGGTTATCTTTATTTACACAGTCACACTGTTTTATGCAGTACTGTGGATGCTGGGCTTAAATTTGCGTAGTCATAATGCATGGCTGGATCGTCTGCTGCTGTGCATAGGTGGATATGTGGCCGGTACATCCCTGACGGGAGCACCACTAATTGTGGCTGTTTTCATGAGAAATGTCGGGGCACAGTTGTTACGAAACACATTATTTGTCTTATGGTTCAGTATTGTGACTATTAAAATGACTGCCTTTGTCGTGCTCGGAATTGAGCTGAATATACTGTCTGCACTTGTACTGATACCTGTTGCGGCTATTGGTCATTTTATAGGCCTGAAAACCCATGATTTTATTCTGCAGAATGATGTCCTGTTCAAGCGAATTACCGGGCTGGTGCTCTGTGTTATCAGTGGTATGGGGCTTTATAGCGTAATTTAAGTATGCATGATGCAGCTAAATCCTGTGATCTTTGGTAAAATTGGTGAATTATTAACCAGGCACCTGTTCCAGGGGTTTTAGAGCATGTTTTATTCAGAGTCTTATGATGTGATCGTGATCGGTGGCGGTCATGCCGGTACGGAGGCTGCACTGGCGGCGGCGCGCATGGGCTCGAAAACCCTGTTGCTCACTCATAATATCGAAACCCTGGGACAGATGAGCTGTAATCCGGCGATCGGTGGAATCGGTAAAGGTCACCTGGTTAAGGAAATTGATGCCATGGGCGGCATTATGGCGAAAGCCGCCGATAAGGGCGGCATTCAGTTTCGCATCCTGAATAGCCGAAAAGGCCCTGCAGTCAGGGCGACAAGGGCACAGGCTGATCGTCAGCTATATCGCCAGGCGATTCGCATTGCACTGGAAAACCAGCCCAACCTGTCGATTTTCCAGCAGGCGGTAGACGATCTGATCATTGAAAATGACCAGGTTGTGGGTGTTGTGACCCAGATGGGCCTGAAATTTAAATGTAAGGCTGCTGTACTCACGGTTGGTACCTTCCTCGGTGGCCTGATTCATATCGGTGAAAGCAACCACTCCGGTGGCCGCGCGGGAGATCCACCGTCTATTGCACTGTCGAAGCGACTGCGTGAACTGCCTTTCAGGGTTGATCGATTAAAAACCGGTACGCCACCGCGTATCGATACCCGTTCTATTGACTATTCAGAATTACAGGAACAACCGGGAGATACACCCACACCGGTGTTCTCACTAACGGGCTCAGTGGAAGATCATCCACAACAGATCTCATGCCATATTACCTACACCAATGCGCGCACCCATGAAATTATCCATGGCGGACTGGATCGGTCGCCAATGTATTCAGGTGTAATCGAAGGTGTTGGGCCGCGATACTGCCCGTCGATTGAAGACAAGGTGGTTCGATTTGCCGATAAGGATTCTCACCAGATCTTTATTGAGCCGGAAGGGCTGAACAGTTTTGAAATTTACCCCAATGGTATTTCTACCAGCCTGCCATTTGATGTGCAGCTGGATCTGGTGCGTTCGATTAAAGGCTTCGAAAATGCCTTTATCACTCGCCCGGGATATGCCATTGAATATGACTTCTTCGATCCCCGTGACCTTCGCCCAACACTGGAAACCCGTTTTATAAACGGGTTGTTCTTTGCCGGCCAGATCAATGGCACCACCGGTTATGAAGAAGCGGCCGCACAGGGCTTGCTCGCGGCTACCAATGCATCCTTGCAGGTGCAGGGCAGGGAAAGCTGGTCACCCAAACGGGATCAGGCCTATATCGGTGTACTGGCAGATGATCTGATTACCAATGGTACACAGGAACCGTATCGGATGTTTACCTCACGTGCTGAATACCGCCTGATACTGCGCGAAGATAATGCGGATTTACGATTATCGGAAACAGCACACAAGCTGGGATTATTATCGGATACACAATGGCAGGTGTTTTCCGAAAAGCGTGAAAGTATCGAACGCGAACAGCAGCGCCTGAAAGATATGTGGATCCAGCCATCTTCAAATGCAGCGAAAACGTTGCAGGATGTACTTGCGAAACCATTAAGCAAGGAGTCACGTGCGCTGGATTTACTAAAGCGTCCGGAAATGGATTATGAAAAACTGACAGCCGTTGCGGAAATTGGTCCACCAGTCGTAGATCCACTCGTTGCTGAACAGGTTGAAATTCAGGCGAAGTACGAAGGCTATTTAAATCGGCAGCAGGACGAAATCGATAAGGCACGTCGTTACGAAGAAAAGATAATCCCTGAAGAAATCGC
>JBFHVK010000257.1:0-4146 GCA_041589615.1 Gammaproteobacteria bacterium
ATCAGCAGCTGCACGAATATGACGTGATACGACATCGAGATCTATTCCCGCATAAGCCGCAAGTTTACGATCCAGGGTTACATGCAGTTCTTCATCTCCCGGCTTTAAACCACTATCAATTGTTGTTACGCCTTCTACAGTAGCGAGATAGTCCATGAGTTGTTGCGCGGCCTGTTCACTCGCCGCAGTATCATAACTGCTGATTTCTGCTTCCAGCGCACGCCCCAGTGGTGGACCATTGGCAATTAGTGTTGAAGAAATATTCAGCATCGGATATTTTTTCTTTGCATGCGCAGTGATTTTATTCATATCATCAATCGCATTATGATCCGGCCGACCTACAGCAGGTGTATAGATGGCACGTATCTGACCATAGCGACTTCCGCGCTGAGTCAGCAGGTCTCCTTCATCCATTGAAATATCACCACTTTGCGCAATCGTCGCTTCGAGATAATCGGTATTAGCAATCTGCTGTATGTCCTTATCAATATTACGCAGGTGCTGGCGCATCTGTTTTAATGACGTGCCAGGCTCTGCTGTTACACGAATTAAATATTCTTCTACACCGACCGGTGGAAACAGCTGGAACTGCAAACTGTTTTTCGCAATAAAAACTGCCATCCCCAGAACTGCAATCGATAATGCCAGCGTGAGCCAGCGAAGGCTTATTGCTTTATCCAGTAGATAACCATAAGCATTTTCCAGCGCAACCAGCCAGGCACGTTCAGGTGGATGTTTATTCGGATTGGTAACATGTGCTACATGGCTTGGCAGCATCAGGAACGATTCAAGCCATGACAACATCAGAAGCGTTATAACAACAATGGGAATGGCAATAACAAATTTACCAATAATACCCGACATAAACATCAATGGAAGGAACGCCGCAACCGTTGTCAGTATTGTGGTTGTAACTGGCCCAATTAATTCAACAGCACCCTTGACAGCAGCTTCGACCGGATTGAGACCTTTTTCCATATGATGCGTAATATTCTCACCAATAATAATTGCATCATCAACCAGCATACCCAGCACCATGATAAATCCCATCATGGATACCAGATTGAGTGTCATACCAAAATAATAAATCAGTGCGACGCCACTGAGAAAAATAATAGGCAAGCCCCAGGTTGTTGTCATCGCTACTGAAAATCTCAGGAAAAGCAATAGCGAAACAAATACCAGAACGATACCAACCATACCATTATTGGTAAGCACACCGAGGCGCATACGTGCAAAGCGTGAAAAATCCTGGAATGATTTAACGGTAATATCTTCACCGTAACGAGACGGTATGGTTTGCAGATATGGTTTTACCAGATCGATGGTGTCGATAATATCCGCATCGGTTTTTTTCAATACCAGCATGGAAACTGCCGGCCGGCCACCCACATCATGCAAGGTTCGTGGCTTCTCCAGGGCTTCACTCACCTCTGCCACATCACCAAGCTTTAAGGTATCGCCTCTTGCGTTCGCGCGAATGACAATATTTTCAGCATCATCAACACTTCTAAATTCACCTACGATACGTACCTGTTTCTGGCCTTCAGGTGTATCTATTTCTCCACCGGGAGTATTAATATTCCAGCCCTGTAAAACCTGTGAAATCTGGTCTACAGAAAGACGTGCCTGCAACAATTTCTGCGGATCCAGCACCACACTGTATTCCGCCTTACGATCACTCAGCACGACGACTTTTGCAACACCATCAATCGATAGCAGGTCTTCCTTAATGCTGTCACCCAGGCGTTTTAATTCCAGCTCAGATCGATCGGCAGAAACGGCAACGCGTAAAATTGGAAACACAGAACCATCCACTTCGGTTACAAATGGATCGTCAGGTAAGTCACTGGGTAAACTGGCACGATCAACAGCCAGCGTTATGTCTGATGTGAGGCGATCACGGTTACTAGCATCAGGATCGACTTCCATGGTGATTCGACCAGAGCCAGGAAAAGCCATGGAGATCATTTCATCGATACCACTAAGTGAACGCAACTCCTGTTCGATGGGTGTAATGATCAACTGTTCAACTTCTTCTGGTGAAGCCCCGGGATAGGCAACATCAATCTGGATTCGATCCAGGTTTACATTGGGGAAGGCTTCTACCTGCATCATTTTCCAGGCAACAAAGCCCCCGGAAATCACCAGGAATATCGACACCAGGTTAACCACCAGACTGCGGGTAACGAGAAAACGAATAATGGCTGTCATTTAGTGCACGCCTTCTGCTGTATATTCTTCAAAATTGAATACTGGTAATGAAATATCATTCCATAAATTTCCCTGTAACAGGGCAAGCTGCAGGTAACGACGCAGCAGTTCTATACCTTGTAACTCGTAGGACAATTCAGAATTTGCCAGCTGTGATTCAAACTCAATAATCTGATCTGTTTCAATACGACCATCTCGGTATCGCTTCATCGCCTCATCAAGCTTTTTGTGTTCTGCCGCGACACTTTCACGAAATGCCAGTAAAGCCTGTTCAGAGGCTTCTATTTCTGCGATCAGGCTTGAAACATTGTATTGCAGATCCTGCATGAGCTGCTTCTTGTCCTGTAATGCTATTCCACGATCATAGTGAGCCTGTCTTAAGCCGGCATCCAGTCCGCTCTTATCCAGACCACGCTTAAACTGTAAACTGACACCACCTACAACCTCTGATTCATCCACCTCACCTACGGCTATATCTCCCTGGTTCATTTCATTGCCGAGGAACAGCACCAGATCAAGCTCATCTTTACGCAGGTCTCGACTGCTTCGAATAGCACTATCTGCCAGTCGTATTCTTGCTTCAATACTTTTCATTTGTGGATTGTGTAAAAGAGCTTTCTCATAGGCTTGCTCAAACCCAGTCTTTTTATATTGACCGGAATCGATCGAGGCCTTCACTGGTGTCTGCCAGTCCATACCCATTAACCGATTAAGTGATATCTGCTGACGCTTCCACAGAACCTGCAAACTTTTCCTGTCTGCCTCATTGATGCGTAAACGCGCCTTAACCTGGAGCACATCCTTATCTTCCGACAGGCCAAGTCGATATTCATCATTAATATATTTCAGCAGGCGTTGACCTCTATCGATCGTTTTATCAATACTCTCAATTCGCGACTGGGTATTTGCAAGGGAGAGATATAGCTCAATAACATCTGAAGCCAGCTGATCATACAAGGCTTCCTGGTTAGACAGTGCGATCACTTCACCTGCCTCGGCAACCTGCAAGCCTTCGGTATAAGCAGTATTACCGGAACCTTTAGCCAGAGGATGCCTGTAATTAATATCTAAGCGAGTTTTAGTCGTCGGATTAGGCACTGTTGGCCCGAAGGTATCTTCCGCATCAGCCCGACTAAGCGATGCATTAAAGCCGAACGTGCCACCACTTTGCAGATCACGATTTAAACCACCCGAAAGACTATACTGATCATTTGCTGTACCAAACAGACTCGTGTCACGGTTATATGCGGCTACACCATTCAATTTCCACGACAACTGGTTTTCAACCTTGATATTTTCTTCACTGGCTTTTTTAACCTGCAGAGAGGCCGTCCTGATTGACGGATAATGGTCGACAACACGCTGTAACACCTGGGACAGGTCCATACTCTTTGCTGACACATTAGCAGCGAGGCCAGATATAAGCAGTAACACAAATCCAGTTGTGGCTATTTTCATTGTTCATTTCCATCAGCATGCTTGTTAAGAGGTGAGTTTGTAAGCAGGCTATTTAAAATAAATTCGGTGTGTAATTGCAGGTAATTCTGTGTCCCTGTTTCATCATCGTATGGCCTTAATGAATGCATCCAGATAGTTGCCTGCACCAGTGGAGCAATCACCAGACGTGCAACAGTGTCCGCTTCATACAACCGAAACTCACCACATTCTATACCCCGGCTTATTACCTTACTAAACAGCTTTCTCGAACGTATTACGACGTTATTTGTAAAATACTCGGCGAGCTCTGGAAAATTACCGGATTCAGACACAATAATCTTAGGGATAGCCGACAGTGGCGTACAGGCTACGCCCATCCACCAGCCAGTAATCATCTGCTTCAATAAATCCGCATGACTTCCTGCAAATTCATCAACAAGTTTTTCAACGGTATCCAGCTGAGGTGTAATACGCTGCTGTACGACATCGCGGAAT
>JBFHVK010000258.1:0-4146 GCA_041589615.1 Gammaproteobacteria bacterium
TGCAACGTACGCAGTTACGGTTATCAACAGCAATTGTGTCGTCGTCGTTCAGAGCCAGTGCCTGAGTTGGGCAACGAGTGATAACGTTGTCGATGATGTATTGACGACCTTTAGTTTCCAGGTAGCCTTTGAATGCTTCCTGGTCAACTTTCATGTCATCACGCCATGTACCAATTACTGCGAAGTCAGCACGTTCGATAGCGTTCTGACAGTCGTTTGGACAACCAGAAATCTTGAACTTGAACTTGTAAGGCAGTGCAGGACGGTGAACATCGTCAGTGAAGTTGTTAACTAACCAGCGCTGGATACCGTGCTCGTTACAGTTAGACATTTCACAACGTGCAGAACCAACACATGACATAGCAGTACGTACACATGGGCCAGCACCACCAAGGTCCCAACCGAACTCATTGATTTCATCAAAGAAAGTCTGAGTACCGTTAGTAGTGGTACCGATGAACATGATGTTACCAGTCTGACCGTGGAAAGTTACAAGGCCTGAACCGTGCTTTTCCCAGCTGTCACCCAGTTGGTTCAGCATGTCAGTTGTGTAGTAGTTGCCTGGAGTAGGCTGTACACGCAGTGTGTGGAATTCTTTAGATTCTGGGAAGGCTTGCGCAACTTCAGAAAAGCGAGGGATGATACCACCGCCGTAACCAAATACAGAAACGGTACCGCCTTTCCAATAACCTTTACGAGTTTCGTAAGAGTGTTCTAACTGACCCAGCAGTGAGCTAGTCATGTCATTGATGAATTGGCTTTCGTGGTTGTCACGCAGAGCTTTAATGCCTGTAATGAAGCTAGGCCAAGGACCTTTCTCCAGTTCGTCAAGCATCGGTGTTTCATAGATCTTGTTTGCTGCCATGGCGATCTCCGTAGTAGGGACGACAGTTTATTATCCAAGGGGGGCTACTGCCTTGACCCTCATTTAAATTTAAATATATGACCCGGTATTAACCTGAACCATACGGTTAAAAATTTTCTAGGTTTGTTTTATCGATCAATTTTATTAACTCATCCATAAAACAACCCAAGATTTTGTACGGCGTAGTCTAGGGCGACTTGTGCAATCAGAACATCTATCCCTTGGGAGGGTGTTTTTGATTCTGTCTATCCCTTTTGGGATAGATGCATATTGACCCAAATCTGGGCCAGCCCCGCACACCGCATAAAAATTGGGGCCAATAATATAGCACATTATTACCTTCGCCGTTAATCCATCTATAAATTATTTTTTGTCATGCATTTCCACAATTATTCTACTTATCTATCACCTGGCGCAGTCTGCATGATCGTTTTGCCCCATTGTGGGTATTGCCACAGGGATGCATGAATCAGATACACTATATAGAGGTATATTGAGGGCCTATATGTGTTGTTTGATCCACTAGATATTTCAAATGAGGTCGCCTACCAGCGCTGGCGGACTGAAAAATTACAGGCGTATGAAGATCTGCTGCCAGCAGTGCCGATTGAAATTCAGTCACCCACAGCCAGTGATGATGATGTCAGGTTAATCAGGCGGGCCTGTGATGCGGTTAATTTCTGTTTATATCGCGTTTCGCAGGCTGATTCTGCAGATAAATCGTATATTCGTACACTTGGTCGGTCGTTAGGGCTGGACAGGCTGGACGGTAACCTGTGCTCAGATGAAGATAATATTTCATCCATTCAGGTCGCTGGTGATGGTCGTAAGGCCGGATACATACCTTATACAGACAGGCAGCTCACCTGGCACACCGATGGCTATTATAATAATGAGTCATGTACTATTAGAGCGATGGTGCTGCATTGTGTCAGGCCTGCTGAAACGGGTGGTGAGAATCTGCTGCTCGATCATGAAATGGCTTACATACAGTTGCGAGATGAAAATCCACTCTATATAAAGGCATTTATGCAGCCTGATGTACTTGTGATACCGCCGAATATCGAGAATGGTACAGAAATACGCCCGGCTCAGGCAGGACCAGTGTTTTCACTTGATTCTTCCAGTGGTCGCCTCCATATGCGTTATTCAGCACGGACACGAAATATTGAGTGGAAACAGGACAGCCTGAGTCAGGAGGCTGTAAGTTGCATGAAACAGCTGCTGGATGCGAATAACCCTTATGTTATTACTTATAGAATGCAGGCGGGTGAAGGTATAATTGCCAATAATATACTGCATAACCGAACCGCTTTTCGTGATTCGGAAGATGTGGAGCAGGGGCGGCTTCTATACCGTGCCCGTTATTATGACCGGGTAGCCGGGGTTGCTGAATAGCCCGTACCTGTGCTTAGCAAAGAGAATGAAAGAATGATTTATCTGAGTGATATTTTGACCCAGGAGCACGATTTACAGAGTTTTGAAGACCTGCTGGAGGTTGCCCGGCAGAAGGCGCGTGATGGTGAGATCCACCTTGATGTGGATATAAAACCACCATTTGAGGATACGCCGCGTGACTGGCAGAACCAGGTGGAAATGGCATTTACGTTTCCAAATCGATAAGTCATTGAATTTTAAAGAGAAGATATATCATGTTATGGCAAGAAGACAAGAAGACTGAGCCCTTTACAGTGCCTGATACGGTGGCAGATCTGTCGTTTAAGGTGATCTGCAAGCAGGTTCCACTGGATCATGCCCAGGAGCTTTACGAGGGGATTTTAAGTATCTTGCCGTGGATGGCTGATGAGCCCGAGGCAGGGATTCATATGATTCATGGTGCATCCACCGGTAATGGCTGGTTACGCCCTGATAACGACACTAATAATGGCTGCATCTATTTATCTAAGCGCTCCAGAATGCAGATTCGTTTACCTAAAGCACGTCATGAAGATGCTAAGGCATTGATTGGCAAGACAATTTACCTCGGTGGCAATGAGCTCACCTTTGGTGATTACCAGGTCAAAATGTTCAGTCCCTTAAGTACCCAGTTCTCACGGCATATCATCCTGGGTGAAAACGAAACCGAAGAGCAGTTTGTGGGGCGTGTCTCTGAAGTACTGAAGAGTGAAATGGACATAACCCTGCGAAAAGCGCTGTGTGGATTAGGGGATAGCTTTGATTTAGGCGGCGAAAAAGTAAAAACCATGAGTATTATGGTGGCTGACCTGGATCCTGAAGAGGCCGTTGCACTGCAAACCAAAGGCATTGGCAACGATCAGATGCGCGGATTTGGCCTGTTTATACCGCATAAGGGTATAAAAGCCGTGGGTGACCAGTCGGAGTTGAGCCACTTTGATGGTACGTCATCCTAGAGTGTACGAAGCCGCTCGTCAGCTTGATACCCTCGGGGACAGAACTTCAGTTCTGTCCCCTGTTGTGAGGCCGCACTAGCGAACCAGCGTGATTTTAGCGGGTTCTAAGGCTTCTTTGAGATCTACACTTCTGTGGGTTCTAACACTTCAGGTGGTATCAATACAGAGGACAGAACTGAAGTTCTGTCCCCGAGTATGTCAATTTAACGGGTGCAGAAATGTTAGGAAAAATAGCATTTCAGGCGTCAGAACAATTAAATCAGCTTATCAGGGTATATATAACTAATGGGATAAGTGACATTATTACTATTTTGTGATTAAGTATGCGGCCTGGAATTTTACGTTTTTAACTTTACTTTATTAAATTTGGAGTCGAGGCAGAATTATGGCACTTGAATCTGTTGAAAGAACTGACAAAGGTTACCTGGTCGATGCAAACGACTGGAACGAAGAAATTGCGGCTGAGCTGTTTGCTGAAGAAGGCATTGAGCCAACTGATCGTCATTGGGACATCGTTAGGTATGTTCGTGAAGAGACTCTGGCCGGAAACGAGCCTAATGAGCGTGGCATTATGAAAGCAATGGGTAAACTTTGGGGTGAAAAAGTAACCTCTAAGCTCATGTACGAAATGTTCCCTCTGATGCCATCTAAGCAGGGTCTTAAAATTGGCGGTTGTCCAATGTCTACTCGTAAAGGCGGCTACTAAGCTAAAAAATACGCCTCTATTCCTTATGGGGTAGAGGTATTTATTCATAAAAGCAGCTATACTTCGCTCCACGATTGCGAATAGCCGCATACTAAAGAATTCATGAGGGTAATACCATGGCTGATAGAAATGCACTGATCAAAGAACTGATCGACATGCAGAACAAATTCATCGAAGACGAGCACAAGAACGGCTTCAATGCA
>JBFHVK010000259.1:0-4134 GCA_041589615.1 Gammaproteobacteria bacterium
CATGTAAGGGCCCATCAAACCAGTCACAAATGCCATGGGGAGTAGTGCGGCGATGACCGTGAAAGTGGCGAGGATGGTAGGGCCACCCACTTCATCAACCGCCAGCGGAATTGATTCCAATAACGACTTCTGTCCCAGTTGCATATGTCGGTGAATATTTTCTACCACCACAATGGCATCATCTACAAGAATACCGATAGAAAATATCAATGCGAACAGCGAAACCCTGTTAAGGGTGAAGCCCCATGCCCAGGAAGCAAACAGGGTAATCGCCAGTGTAATGATTACGGCGACACCCACGATGAATGCTTCACGCTTGCCCAGTGCAACGAGCACCAGCAACACAACAAAGGCGGTGGCAAATGCCAGCTTGCCAATCAGTTGCTGGGATTTTGCATCGGCTGTTTTGCCATAGTTTCGTGTAATGCTTACATTTACCTGGTCGGGAATGAATACACCCTTGATCTGTTCAACGCGTTCAATAATCTGGTCGGCAATTTGAACGGCGTTGGTGCCGGGCTGTTTTGCGATGGCGATAGTAACGGATGGGAATTCGCCATGAATGTTTTTTTCTTTTAACTCGGATGCTGCACCCACACCAAACCAGCTATAACGGCTGGGCTGGTCAGCGCCACGCGTGACGGTGGCAACATCGCGTAAAAAGATAGCGTGATTGTCTCTTGCGGTGATTACCAGGTTCTGCACTTCATCTACTGTGCTGAGAAACTGGCCACTCTGAATTTCAATCTGCTGGTTATTATTGACCATGTGGCCAGATTTCTGCGAAATATTACTGGCCTGTAGTGCATTGCGTAAATCACTTACTGACAGGTTATAGGCGGCAAGTGCAGTCGCGTCGAGTGTTATTTTTACCGTGTCATTAGCTTCACCCAGGGTATAAATATCTCGTGTGCCGGGTACACGTTTTAATTCGGACTCAATTGCATGCGCAACCTGGGTGAGTTCGTGTCGAGCCTGGTTCGGGTTTTCGGTCCACAGAGTTAAGGTGACGATGGGAACATCGTCGATACCCTTGGGCTTAATAATGGGCTGGGCGACACCCAGGCCCTGGGGTAGCCAGTCCTGTTTTGAATACACTGCGTTATACAGGCGCACGATGGACTGTGTCCTATCCTTTCCCACTTCAAACTGAACGGTTAATACCGACATGCCCGGTTTTGATACGGAGTAAATATGTTTGATGCCTTCAATTTCAGAAAGGATCTGTTCGGCCGGGCCGCTTACGAGTTGCTCGACTTCCTTAGCTGAGGCACCGGGATACGCGATAAAAACATTGGCAAAGGTGACATTGATCTGTGGTTCTTCTTCTCGAGGTGTTACAAGTACTGCGTAAACACCTAGCAGGAAACCCAGTATGGCGAGCAGAGGTGTAATCTCTGTATTGAGAAAATATGCTGCGGTTTTACCTGAAATGCCTAACACTGGTTTCATTTATAGCGCGCCTGTCGTGTGTCTATATATCTTTTATGTGTAAAATTAAGTCAGGTTATAACTGCTGTTGTTCCTTGAGTATCTTTACTGCCTTAAGTGGGTCCAGGCTAACCTGTTCATTCTCTTCGAGCCCTGCAAGTACTTCTACCATTTCATTATTAATATTTCGGCCGATACGTATCTGCCTGAATGACAGTTTCTGTTGTTCATCTGCGACATAAACAGCGGTGATTTCACTGCGGTGGGTAACGGCTTTAATGGGAATTGCCAGCTTACGCACACTGTCTATTTTAAAGGCGACTTTTACGGCCATGCCAGGGTAGAGTCCATGATCACCTTCTGGCAGGTTCACACGTACCAGAAAAGTGTGATTATCAGCATCGGCATAAGGGTTAATGACCATAGAGCTGGCTTCGATACTTTTGCTTTTTTCATTAAATGCCATGACTCGCGCATGGTTGTGTTTACGCACAACATTAATAATATCCTGGGGTAAATTCACCGCAACACGAAGTTTTTCCAGAGACAGGCCGGTGAACAGGGGCATACCAACACGTGCGGTTTCACCAATTTCGATGTGGCGTTTAACGAGTATGCCGCTATAGGGCGCACGTACTACGGTGTATTCAAGATTCTCCTGTGCCTGTTCAAGTCGGGCCGTAGTTGATTTGAGATCGGCTTCAGCACGATCGAGTAGCGATCGTGCAACCAGCTGTTTGCTGAACAGTTCATTAATGCGATTGTATTCGGTTTCAGCCTGGTGGAAGTCGGCTTCGGCTACCTTGAGTGTTGCACGCTGGTCCTTGTCACGTATACGCAACAGAATATCGCCCTTTTTGGCATAGTCATTAACATCGTAATATATATGGCTGACTCGTCCCGATGTCTGGGATGAAACCGTGGCTTTGTGAATGGCTTCAACCAGTGCATCAATGACGCGTTCCCTGTCGACTTCTTGATAGCTAACAGTTGCCAGTTCAAATTCCTGACTTTTATCTAAATTTTCACCCTGTAGCGGAACTGTTTCTGGTTCTTCAGTTTTAGTTTCAGCTGCCATCAGGTTGCTGCCTGCAGTTGATAGCATAGCAGAGCTGATCAGCAAGATAGATAATAGACGAGGTAAAGGTATCAGCATAATGGTATTCCCGGCTGAGAATATTGGTTTATTAGAGAGCCCACATACATTATATACCATTGCATTAAAAATACAGATATAAGGTTATATAGTTTCAGCATGTGTTTAATATAATCTGGGATGGCACATTGATATTCCAGTAAGAGTGCAGAAAGCTGTTCAGGCCAGATAAATTTAGAGGTGCTTACACCTGATCGCTGTTGCTAAGATCATTACTGGGCAAAGAATGATTATTAGTCTCAATTACGGGTAGTAGTATATGGAAACTGGCGCTCTCTCCCAGAGTGGTAGTTACAAATATATGACCATTATTATCATGCACTATGCCGTGAACCATTGATAAACCCATACCGCTGCCCTTGCCGAAACGTTTGGTTGAATAGAATGGTTCGAATATATGCTCTATTAAATCATCGGATATACCAGGGCCATTATCTTTTATGACCAGCTCATTGAAGTTTCCCTGTATGGTCTGATGGCAGGATGTGCATTCCATATGATTGATTTCTACCTGGTTGAGTTCAATGTCTATCTGCCCGATATCTTTCATTGCGTAACGGGAGTTCATGCACAGATTCATGATAATTTGATTGAGCTGTAATGGGCTGATACTGGCCTGGGAATCGTGATTGTTTATATGATAAAAGATGTCAATTGTATCTGGCATTGATGAGTTAAGGATTTTCTGTGTGTCATTAATAACTGATTCTATTTTAATTGAGTCTGAGCTGCTGTCGGATTCACTACTGAATGCAAGTAGCTGGGTCAGGAGTTTCTTTGCATTCGATATCGAAGATTTGATTCGTTTTAGATACTCATCTATATCGGATTCATTATTCGGTTTCTTGTAGTATGCCTGTATGAACTTGGTGTTTCTAAGTATGTAACCAAGTATATTATTAAATTCATGTGATATTACATTGCTTAAGTGAGCAATCGCTTCCATTTTTTGGGCGTGCATGAGTTGTTTTTGAAGTCCGTTGTGACTGATTTTGTTCCTTATACTTATTAAGCCGAATGCCAGGTTGTTGTTTAGTCTTTGTAATAGATTTATCTGCTGCTTGTCTAATGTAATATCCTCATAAGAGTATGCCAGAGTTGCTCCTATGATTTTTTTGTCATCTATTAGTGGGAAAGTGGCTGCAGTCATTATTTCATCATTATTTATATGCCGAAATAAATTTTCAGCGTGAATATCAGAATGAGACTTTTTGTATATATGAGGTTCCAGGTCAGATAATATTTTTCCTACTGGAGATATTTTCCATGTTTTTCCCTGTATTAACATGTCTGTATCAATGCTGTCAGAATTATTACTGTAAAAACTTGCGATATCTAGTTTATCTGGTTCATTGATGTCAATAAGCATCACCAGTACTGAGTTGAATTCAGTTGTGTCAACCAGAATTCTTGTAATGTCGTCTAATAAATTTTGTTCTGAATCTGATCTTAGTAGTATTTCATTGGCTAAGTTCAGTGTGTTTAGCGATTTGTTTACGATAGTAAGTTCGGATGTTTTACTTTTGACTTCATTTTCCAGTTCATCG
>JBFHVK010000260.1:0-4128 GCA_041589615.1 Gammaproteobacteria bacterium
ATGGTGCGTACATTTGAGCATGAAAAAATTGTCACCCTGGCTAACCATTCCTCTGTACCGGTCATTAACGGTTTAACGGACTGGCTCCACCCCTGCCAGCTGCTCGCCGACATGCAGACCTGGATTGAACATCGCGGTGATATCACAGGCAAGACAGCGACCTATGTAGGCGATGGCAACAATATGTGTCATTCCTATATCAATGCTGCTCGACAGCTGGATTTCAAACTCAATATTGCCTGTCCTGAAGGTTACGACCCCGATCCAGAGCTAGTTAAAGAGGCGGGTAATCGGGTAACTATTTACCGTGATCCAGAAGCCGCCTGTAAAGAGGCAGATATGGTGGTCACCGATGTCTGGGCCAGCATGGGACAGGAAGAGGAACAGAAAGAACGAGAAAACGCGTTTGCAAATTTTCAGGTTAATGACGCTCTGATGTCACTCACCCATGAAGACGCCCTGTTTATGCACTGCCTGCCCGCACACCGTGGTGAAGAAGTCAGCGCAAGCGTTATCGATGGACCACGCAGTGTCGTGTGGGACGAAGCAGAGAATAGACTGCATGCCCAGAAAGCACTGGTTGAATTCCTGCTTACACGCTAAGGCGATCATGCGACGGGCAAGCTGAACTCTACAGGTGACGAGCGGTCGAAAACATTCGCTGTCCTGAAAGCCGCCGTCTGAAAACGTTTCAGCCTGATGAACGCTTTCACGTTACAATATAGCAAACTCATCCAAGGGCCTGATCACTAACTCTGCAACTCACTAATGACTGTTCTCCGATTCTGCATCTACAGCATTCTGCTACTTAACTGGCCTGCACTCTCCTGGAGTGAAACCAGGGCATCGTCGGCCCAGTGTCCCGCCAGTAATAGCAGTCTTAGCTATGCGCCTCCACCCGTATTCCCTGCAGAAGAGATAGAGAAGATTAATGTCAGCGCAGAACAGGTACAGAACATTAATAACTCAGTCAGTGCTTTCAGCGGAAATGTGCTGATAGAACGCCATTTACTGAGGCTGCGTGCGGATGAAGTATTACATGACCAGCAAAGTCAGCGACTAGAGCTCACAGGTAACATTCATGCTGATACCGAAAGCATAGCGCTGAGTGCAGATAATGGCTGGATTAACCTGAATTCCGGAGAAGGTGAACTGTATAACAGTAAGTATTTCATGATCGACTCCCAGCTTAATGGAAGCACTCCACTATTCAGCCTGAATAATGAAAAAGTAACCGTTCTAAATGACACCCGGTTTTCAAGCTGCCCTGAAGAGCAAATGGACTGGTACTTCAATATGTCCAGCCTGGAACTCGATCAGCTTAATGCCACCGGTACGGCTACACATACCGTTCTATGGATAAAGGATGTACCTGTATTCTATCTGCCGTGGATACAGTTCCCACTGGGTGAAGAACGTCGCTCCGGCCTGCTAATGCCAGGCTTTGGTAGCTCAAGTTCAAGCGGCTTTGAATTTAGTCAGCCATGGTACTGGAACATCGCAGCAAACCATGATGCCACCTTCACTCCACGTTACTACCGTAAACGGGGGAGCATGTTACAAACCGAATACCGCTTTCTTACTAAACAGAGTTCGGGCGACATCAATGTTGAATATCTTGAAAACGACAGTCTTCTTGAAGAACAGCGTTACCTGATCAACTTTAACAACAGAAATAAAATCAGTGACCACCTATCGCTAAATCTTGTTGCCACCGATGTATCTGATGCTGATTATCTAAAAGATTTTGGCAGTAATATAAATCTTACGAATACTACTCATCTAAGAAAACAGGCCCAGCTAAATTATTTTTATGGCAACTGGCAAAGTTCCCTGACTGCACAGTCGTATGAAACAATAGATAAAACGATTGCTATTGATAACCGCCCCTATCGCAGACTTCCTCAACTGAAGCTGCGTGGCCATGAATCCCTGATCGAATCCAGTTCACAGTCTCTTGATTTCGCATTAAATGCTGAATGGGTCGATTTTGAGCATGAGTCCGAAAATAAAACACAGGGAACACGCAGCCATTTTTATCCTCGTATCACCCTGCCAATGCAGGGCAATGCATGGTTCCTGAAACCTTCTACTGGCTATATGTATACACGTTATGACATCAGGGATAGTTTTGACAATAGCGTTGAAATCCAGGATCGTAAGCTTGGTGTTAGCAGTCTCGATGGCGGACTCTTTTTCGAGCGTGAGATTGGCGATGGAAACTTATTACAAACACTGGAACCCAGGCTGTATTATTTACATATCCCCTATGAAGATCAGTCGGCAATTCCCCTGTTCGACACCGCCGAGCAATCTTTTGGTTTCAGCTCACTATTCAGGGAAAATCGTTTCAACGGCATAGATCGTATTGGCGACGCGAATCAGGCGACAATTGCGATTAGCAGCCGCTTGCTGGACAAAAAGGATGGCAGTGAAATACTTAACCTTAGCCTGGGGCAAATCTATTATTTCGAGGATCAACTGGTTTCACTCGACAACACTATCAACCAGGCAGACTCGTCTGACCTGATTGGTGAAATTAGTGGTCAGTACCAGCACTGGAAGGCACGCACCAGCATTCAGTGGGACAGGGAAACAGAGCAGGCAGATAAGCGAAGCTTTCAGCTAAATTACGCAGCATCCAGTGAATCTGTATTCAACCTTGCATATCGTTTCAGGCGCAACAGTATTAACGAAGATGAAAATATTGAACAGACTGATATTTCCTTCGCCTGGCCAGTTTCTCATGACTACAATATTCTCGGCCGCTGGAATTATTCCCTAACCCAGGAACGTGATATTGAAACCCTGTTTGGTGTTGAATATGAATCATGCTGCTGGGCTATTCGACTCATTACACAGCGCTATTTAACTGACGACATTGATGATCCTTATGATTCATCAATCATGCTTCAGTTTGTGCTTAAAGGTTTTGGCAGCATCTCTGACAGAGCAGCAACCGATACACTAAAACATGCTA
This sequence comes from Gammaproteobacteria bacterium, assembly GCA_041589615.1. Taxonomy (GTDB): domain Bacteria; phylum Pseudomonadota; class Gammaproteobacteria; order SZUA-229; family SZUA-229; genus SZUA-229. The sequence goes on from JBFHVK010000260.1 coordinate 2,981, forward strand.
TCCTAGGCTATCAACCGGATTACTAATATGCAGTTCACCCCAATGAAAAAAATTACTTATATATTAATTAGCACATTACTCTCATTATCTTTACAAACTAATGCTGCACAGGAAATTGATTCAGTCGCTGTCGTAGTGAACGATAGCATCATCAGCAAACGTGAAGTTGATTCACGCCTCAATGACTTCATTCGCCAGCTTGAATTACAGAACCAGCGATTGCCGCCAATGAATGTGTTAAAGAAGCAGGTTGTTGAACGCATGATCGTCGATCGTATACAACTTGAAATGGCAAAAGCACAGGGCATACATATTGACGACCTGACTCTCAACAAAATGCTCGAAGGCATCGCACAAAAGAATCGTAGCTCACTTGATAATATGCGTCGCATGCTGGAAGCAAAAGGCATTCGTTATGAAGACTTTCGTGAACAGACTCGCGATGACATGATTATTCGACAACTACAACAACGAATGATTTACAGCCGTGTTAAAGTTTCACAACAGGAAATAGACATATTTCTAGAACAGCAGAAACAGTCAGGGGAAGCCGCCAACGACAAATACCATATTGGACATATCCTCATTGCTACTCCAGAAGCAGCCTCTCCCGAAGATGTAAACAAGGCCCTAACAACTGCAAGGAATGTCATTAAAGAAATCAATGAGGGTGGCGAGTTCAATGACATCGCACTTAAATATTCCGATGGTCGAAACGCACTAAAAGGTGGCGATCTGGGCTGGCGTAATGCAGCAGAACTACCACCACTTTTCCTGGACGCAGCACGAGATCTAGACAAGGGCCATATTTCAGAGCCGTTACGTAGTGCCAGTGGTTTTCATATTATTCAGCTGATTGATAAACAGACACAGCAGCACCTGATTAAACAGACTCATGCTCGTCACATCCTGATAAAATCAGATGCAATCACTAGCGATGAGGAAGCCAGGAAAAAAATACAGTCAGTTAAGCAGCGCCTGGACAATGGAGAGGACTTTGCAAAACTTGCAGAAGAATTTTCACAGGATCCTGGCTCAAAAAATAATGGCGGAGATCTTGGCTGGGCATCAGCAGGTACTTTTGTTCCACGTTTTGACCAGGTGATGAACTCATTACGCAAAAATGAAATATCTGAACCATTCAAAAG
>JBFHVK010000261.1:0-4124 GCA_041589615.1 Gammaproteobacteria bacterium
AATGAAGTTGCTTTTAGGCCTGACCAGACCTAGCTCTGGAAGTATAGAAGTATTAGGTGAAAACCCGGCAACTGGTTCGATGATGTCGCGGCATCAGTCCTTAGGCTACCTACCAGAAAGCGTCGTATTCTACGAAGCTATGACAGGTCGGGAGGTACTACGATTTTATGCAAGACTAAAACAGGTAGATAATCAAGCATGCGATAAACTGCTTACATTAGTTGGGCTGGAAAATGCTGCTGATAGACGTGTAGGTACTTATTCCAAAGGTATGCGGCAACGCTTAGGCCTGGCACAGGCAATGCTTGGTGATCCACAATTACTGTTTTTAGATGAGCCCACAACAGGTCTGGATCCATTGCTTCGACAGCATTTTTATGAGCTTATAGATGGGCTGCATAAGGCAGGCGCCACATCAATAATATCTTCACATGCTTTAAATGAAGTGGAAGCCAGGGCAGATCGTTTTGTGATTATGAAATCAGGAGTGATTGTTGCGAGTGGAACGCTTGAGGCTTTATATCAGCAAGCAGCATTACCTACCCGAGTGTGCCTGACTGTAACACCGGGTACTGCAAGTAGTATTGCTCAACGGTTTAATTCGGATGTAGAAATTACACATGTTAATAATGAAAGCATCAGTCTAGCCTGTATTACAAAAGATAAGATGCCATTGATCAGGCATATCACCAGTCTGGGTGATGACGTTAATGATATGCAGATCTTGCAGCCTCGACTGGATGAAGTCTATCGTCACTTTATGCAAGGGGATCAGGAATGAATATATTAATAACCCTTGCACTTAAAGAGTTTCGTGATGGCTTACGAAATCGATGGATAATCGCAGCCATCCTTCTTCTAGGTACATTGGCATTAAGTCTTTCACTGCTTGGATCGGCACCAACCGGGTCAATCAAGGCCAGTGCACTGGATATAACCGTTATTAGTTTAGCAAGCCTGAGTGTCTACCTGATGCCTTTAATAGCACTGATGCTCTCATACGATGCACTGGTAGGTGAGTTCGAACGTGGAACCATGATGCTATTACTAACTTACCCGGTATCTCGCTGGCAGGTGATTATGGGTAAATTCATGGGGCATAGCCTTATCTTATTTGTCGCAATTCTTGCAGGTTATGGTGGTGCATTACTAATCATGATTTTCACTACTGAAAATGGTGTAGATGGCTGGCAAGCCTATGCGATGATGATGTTTAGTTCGTTGATATTAGGTATGATTTTTGTCGCTATTGGTTACCTGATCAGTGTTGTGGTCAGGGAAAGAGCAACAGCAGCTGGAGCGGCAATGGCTGTATGGCTCATATTTGTCGTCTTATATGATCTACTCCTGTTTGGTTTATTATTGATGGATGAAAACCAGCAGATTAGTCAGCAGTTACTCTCTTTTCTTATGTTGATTAGCCCAACAGACAGTTATCGTATTCTAAATTTAAGTTTATTCGAAGGCGTTAGCCAGGCAACTGGTATAGCCGGGATTGCTAGTGAATCAGGTATGAGTGAAGGTATATTGTTCACCGTATTATTTTTCTGGGTATCAATTCCATTATTTATAACTCTAATATTCTTTCAACGCAGGGAATTGTAGAAATCTACTGGATCTTATCAATGAGATATATATTATGAAAAACATTTTGAGTACTGTTCTGCTGGTGTTTATTAGTGCTTTAGTATCACTTTCCTGTGAAAAATCTGAAAAGATCGAGATGCCAGATGCACAAACACTAACACGTGATGCAAGTGGTTATTACTGTTTAATGACGGTGGTTTATCATAAAGGTCCAAAAGGCCAGATTATAATGACTGATAATAAAGTCAACTGGTTCACTTCCGTCAGGGATACGATTGCGTTTACCCTGTTACCGGAAGAACCGAAAAATATCGCAGCTATCTATGTAAATGATATGTCGTCAGCAGAGTGGGATAATCCGGGGTATGATAACTGGATAGATGCACGTAATGCCTGGTATGTTATCGGTAGTAATAAAACCGGGGGTATGGGCGCCCCCGAGGCTGTACCTTTTTCTACACAACAGCAGGCTGAAATTTTTGCCAGTAAAGAAGGCGGTAGCATCTATCAATTTAATGATATACCCAGAAGCAATATTCTTTCGAATGATGGATAGTTACTTAATATGGGTTTAAAAAGTAGAAATTGAATTTTTAATTTAGAATTATTTATAGAGAGAAGATAAGGCTTACTTCACTATAGGTATCTGAGCAGTCTACAAACGCGGAGTCTGTGCAGTCCTGCAATTCAGTATGAACTATACCGATGCCCCAGTACATTCTTCTACCTGTTGGCATATAGACACCTGCGCGATAGCCAGTCGCATTGCTATCTTCAAGGTCATCTATGAAGGTACGATTGTAAAACATGCCGAGATAAGGGTTAATATTAGAAGAATTCTCAAACACATAAGTTATTTTCGGAGTGATCTCATAGATAGAAGGGCTGCCGCCACTCCAGTAATCGATATCAAGGCCAACTTCAAATCCATCCAGGAGATAGTGTCCGATACCAGCACCTATGATCAGGTAATTTTCATTAAAAAACTGACCACTACCTAGTGAAATGTTTCCGCTAGTGTTTCCTTGATCAAATGGTCCAGCTTGAGCTGTGGATATACTTATGCTTAGTACAGTTACCAAAGCTAGTATATTATGTACTACTCCGGCACCAGGTAAGTTTATCTTCATTGGGTTTCCTGATATTTCGTATCTAAAGTAGAAAACTTGCACATCTTCCATACAACTATAAACTAGTTTCATAATTATAATTACTATGAAATATGACTTGTTATAGAAAAATACCTTGTTATGAGTATTACTTCAAATCAGTAAATTCTGATAACATTCACTATCAACATCATTGTCTGGACTATTGAATGCAGCCGATCGTTTCAATTTCGAATCTATCTAAAACATATACCAGCGGCTTCCAGGCACTAAAAGATGTTAATCTTGATATACAGCCGGGTGAAATTCTCGCATTACTGGGTCCAAACGGGGCTGGTAAAACAACACTCATTTCCACAATCTGCGGTATAGTGAATGCAAGTTCCGGCTCAGTGAAGGTCAATGGTTATGACATTGTTGATGACTATCGCATTACCCGTAGCCTTATAGGCCTGGTTCCACAGGAGCTGACCCTGGGTGCTTTCGATACGGTATGGCATACACTGAGTTTTAGTCGTGGACTGTTCGGTAAAGCGCCAGATCCAGCTTATCTTGAACAGGTGCTCAGGGATCTTTCCTTATGGGATAAAAAAGATAATATGCTAATGACGCTTTCGGGAGGTATGAAGCGTCGCGTGTTGATCGGCAAGGCCTTGTCACATGAGCCTACCGTGTTATTCCTTGACGAACCAACAGCAGGCGTGGATGTGGAGTTACGAAAGGACATGTGGGCACTGGTGCGTCGTTTACGTGATGCAGGTGTAACTATCATTCTCACCACACATTATATTGAGGAAGCAGAGGCAATTGCAGACCGTGTAGGTGTAATCAATCAGGGTGAACTGTTACTGGTTGATGATAAACAGGCACTAATGCACAAGCTTGGTAAACGCCAGCTACTGATCGAGCTTGAAAAGGCTGTTGTAAAGTTACCCGATACACTGGCTACATGGGCACTGGAATTATCGGCTAATGGAGACCAGATGACCTATACCTATGATCCACATAAACCTCAAACGGGTATTCATGAGTTGCTCAAGGCGATATGTGATGCCGGCTTAAAAATAAAAGATGTACAAACGGTGAAAACAACACTAGAAGAAATATTTGTTAATCTGGTAAAAAAGCAGGCATGAATACCTACGCAATTCGAGTCATCTACAAATATGAAATGAAGCGTGCCTTTGAAACGGTGGCTCAGAGTTTTGCTTCACCCGTGCTGACCACCATCCTTTATTTTGTAGTGTTCGGATCAGCCATTGGCACACGCATAGAATCTGTCGATAATGTACCTTATGGCGCATTTATCGTACCTGGCCTGATGATGCTAGCCATTCTTACGCAAAGCCTGGCGAATGCTTCCTTCGGCATATTTTTTCCGAAATTCACTGGTCAGGTATACGAGTTACTTTCGGCACCGGTGTCTTC
>JBFHVK010000262.1:0-4108 GCA_041589615.1 Gammaproteobacteria bacterium
GCACTCTAATTCAATAAAGGGACACGCTGCATTGTATAAACACTTATACAATGCAGCCTTCTAACAGTCATGAGAAATAAAACAGTTATTGTTGTTGAAGATAATCAGGACATTTCGGACCTGGTAAAACTCCACCTGGGTGATATCGGTATTAGCGTCGACACCTGTTACGATGGCATTGAAGCCTGGAAAAAAATTCAGCAAAACACATATGACCTGATTATCCTGGACATAATGTTACCGGGAATGGATGGTCTTGAAATCTGCAGAAAAATTCGCAATACCGGCAGCAACTATACGCCTGTATTAATGTTGACATCTCGCTCATCAGAAATGGATCGGGTGCTTGGACTGGAAATCGGTGCCGATGATTATCTCACTAAACCGTTTAGCCTGATGGAAATGGTGGCTCGGGTAAAAGCCATTATCCGACGACACGATGCAATGAATACAAACATCCAGTATGACGAACAACTGACTTTTAATGACTTAAGTATTAATCCCCAAACTCGCGAAGTTATAAAACAACAGCATAACCTGGAGTTAACCGCCAAAGAGTTTGATTTGCTACTACATTTTGCACGCCATCCCGGACAGGTATTTAATCGCATGCAACTTCTCGACAATGTCTGGGGCTACGGCCATGATGGTTACGAGCATACTGTTAATTCACATATTAACAGGCTACGTTCAAAGCTTGAATCAGATCCACGTACACCTCAGTATATAAAAACAGTCTGGGGTGTAGGCTATCAGTTTATTGCCTCGGCTGGTTAATCATGAAAATACCTGTAACCCATACACTGTATTTCAAACTTGCCATCGGACTAGCTGCGATTCTGTTAATCGTCGGGCTTTCATACACCCTGTTTGCCAGCTACATGCTGCAACAGATAAACCAGTCGAGCCAGCAGCTTATAAATCGTGACCTTGCCAGAAACCTTGTGAATGACAAAAAGATTGTTCATGACGGCAAGATCGACAGCAAGGCGATGAAACAGACATTCATGCAATACATGAGTATCAATCCAAGTATTGAAATATATTATGTAGATTTACAGGGTAATATCATTGCCTATTCAGCGGAACCCGGAAAGGTTAAACGCAACAGTATTGACCTTAAACCGGTATTAAATTTCCTCTCGAACACACGAACAACCAATATCATGGGTGATGACCCGCGTTCACATGATTCAACGAAGCCTTTTTCAGTAACCCCGATTCCTGATATAGATAACCCACAGGGCTATTTATATGTAGTGTTACAGAGTGAAGAGCTAACATCAGCACTTTCCCGGCAATCACAGAATACCGTTGTTCTCCTGGGCGGTACAGTTCTCGCTGGCAGCCTGTTTATTGGCCTGCTTATGGGACTGTTTATTTTTTACAGGATTCACAAACGAATCCGCACACTACAACAAAACGTAGAGCACTTTGTATCGAGTGATTTCAGTAACGATGAAATCATCCATGCATCTCAGGTAAAAAATAATAGAGAAGACGAAATAAACGCCCTCGAAAAACATATCAGCCATATGTCCAGACAGATACGCCAGCAATGGTCTGCTCTAAAACAGCAGGACAGTTTACGCCGTGAAATGGTAGCTAATATCTCACATGATTTACGCACACCACTCGCATCAATTCAGGGTTATCTTGAAACATTAACAGTAAAGAATAACCAGCTTACTGATGCAGAAAAACAGTTTTATCTTAACACCGTAATAAAACAGGCAAATGGATTACAGAAACTTATCGATGAATTATTCGAACTCGCAAAACTGGATGCACGTGAGCATCAACCCGACATGGAGAAATTTCCATTACTCGAACTAATCTACGATGTGATCTACAAATTTGAAATCAGGGCAAACAAAAAAGGCATACAGTTCCAGGTTAACTCCGAGGCGGCTAATCCAATGGTGTATGCCGATTTAGGACTGATTGAAAGAGTGCTAGACAACCTGATCAATAATGCCCTGTACTATAGCCCGCAGGACAGCACGATAACATTAACCATTGAGGCACCGGCCAGGGACAGCCTGACAGTTAAAGTCAGCGATACGGGTTGTGGAATTGCACAGGACCAGCTGCAACTGGTATTTGAGCGCTTTCATCAGGCACATACACCCGAGCGCACTGATGGGCATGCAGGACTGGGTTTATGTATTGTGAAAAAAATTATTGAACTGCATAACCAGCACATCTGGGTTGAAAGCAAGCCCATGCAGGGCACTGAGTTTAATTTTACACTGAGCGCAATTTAACTGCGGCTGACGCCGGGAAAAGACACTAGAACTGAATAGCAGATTGCACGCTGGAATCTGCTATTTCATTGCTGAAAAAAATCCAGAAGCACTATCCCTCGTCGTCTGTCTCTGCTTCACCACTCCAGCCAGCTTCCCTTGCACGCTTGATGGCCTCACTATAGATACGCTCATGACGCTCACGCAAGTCATCCGGTAACTGGCTAACCATACAGCCATATTTATCCCACTCTTTATCGACCTTATCGAGTAGCGCATTAATGCCCCCAATATTCCAGCCTTCGCAGGTTTCTGTCTCTTCGATCAGGCCAAAGACCCAGGCATCTCGAATTATTTTTCCGATGGATGTCATGCCACCAAAATTATCATTATGAATGCCTACATATTTTTGAGGATTTGCCATAATTTTTCACTTTAAATATTAAATACATGTTGAAGATAAAGGTTTTAGTCAATGCAGATTCCAGAGCTTGAGTTACTAACCAGGCAAATAAGCACATCCTGTTCATCAACAGGAACGAGAGTATAAGATACAAGCCACATAATAACATTCAATATTTCCTGGCCAAGCTTAAGAAAACACAGGATTATTACAATAATTCATTATAATTCATAATGTTAGATTATATCAGTCAGGCTCTCCAAAGATTTTTATGCATCAATATTATCGAAATATCAATGAAATTCAGATACTGTCATACACTCCATTAATCTTCTGGCCTGCGCTTAATGACTATTCAAATTTTCACATATACTAGATATTACAAAATGAATAAGGACTAAAATCATCGCCAAGATTCTCATCACAGGCGCCACCGGCTTCGTTGGCAGCCACATTCTAGAAGCCTTGATGCAGCTTGAGCATCCCGATATAACAGTAGTAGCTGCCTGCCGTAATCCAGACAAACTACTGCCTGCCTATAATGGTGAAGTTCGCATTGGCGATTTACGTGACTCCGATTATCTGGACAGAGTTCTTGTCGGTATTGATATTATCTGTCATGCAGCTGGCTGGAGCAGCTTTGAGAACACTGGCAATACCAGTACAGAAGCCTATCTTGAACCCACTCTTGATTTAATCAATCATGCTATTGAATGGCGAGTGAGCCGCTTTGTTAATCTCAGCAGCCTGTATGCTGCACCTCCAGCACATCGTAATGACGCTGATTACAAAGGTAAGCCCAGGCGATACTGGCCTATGATGAACTGCCTCATTGCTGTAGAGGATTACCTGAGAAACCTCACAGAAAGTCGCTGCCAGTTTGTTAACCTGCGCCCTGGCCTGTATTCGGGTAGTCGATTGAATACAGGTCTGTTAGCGTGGCTTATCTCACATGCCGGTGAATCAACCTTACCCAGAATTTACGGTTATCTTGGACATCTGCCACTGGTAGATGGCAGGGATATCGGCCAGGCATTTGCCCGTGCTGCACTCGCACCCATAGATGCTGGCTACTGTAGTATGAATATCTCTGGCCCAACAACTCCGAGCCAGATTGAAGTGATGCAATTTCTCACGAATCAGGCGATTAACCAGTCACTACTCAAGCCACCAATGCCAGCTTCACTTGCTAGCCTGTATATCTGGTTACAGGGGAAGTTCCTGAATTTTGGCTCACTAACCGCAGCCAACACTAGCATGCTGGATATGCTCAAATCTCCTCTAATAGACAATAAACAGGCGGCCAGCCTGATTGGCTACGATCCTGAAGTAAGCTGGCAGGCTAGCCTGCTTACTAGCCTGGAAGTTATTAATAATCAAGAACTTAATAAACACACCAGCCAGCCATACCGGCCCCTGAATATCGACTAGAAAAATCACTCTCCAGCACTTCCAGTTA
>JBFHVK010000263.1:0-4046 GCA_041589615.1 Gammaproteobacteria bacterium
ATGGAGAGCTGTATTTCGATGGTGTTCCTGTATCACATATTGGTCTTGATGTTGTTCGTGATAACGTAGCAACAGTGCTACAACATCCTGCGTTGTTTAATGATACTGTTCGTAATAATCTAACTCTTGGTAAGCAGCTTGATGATGAAAGTTTATGGAAGGCACTCAAAATCGCGCAACTAGACGAAACAATTGATAAACTGCCCCATAAATTAGATACCATAGTCGGTAGAAATGGTGTGCGGCTTTCAGGTGGTCAACGTCAACGACTGGCAATCGCTCGTATGATCCTGACTAATCCTCGTCTGGTTATTCTGGACGAAGCCACCTCTGCACTGGATACCGAGACCGAATTTAAATTACATAAAGCAATGCAACATTTCCTGAAGGATAAAACGACTCTAATTATTGCTCATCGCCTAAGCGCTGTTAAGCAGGCGGATCGTGTTTATGTGTTTGATGATGGTAAAATTATTGATGAAGGTGTACACGATGAAATGCTGCAACGTGAAGGAGTCTATCGACAGCTTTATGCGGCCTCTCTGGATGGCTAATATGCGCTGGAGTCTACAGCTCAACTGATAGTGAGGGATATGAATGACTGATATACGAATTGGCCATGGTTATGATGTTCATGCCTTTGAAGATGGAGACCATCTTATGCTGGGAGGTGTGCGAATACCTCATACCTCCAGTTTTAAAGCACATTCAGATGGCGATGTATTGCTACACGCTGTTTGTGATGCCTTGTTAGGCTCGCTGGCGCTGGGGGATATTGGTCAGCATTTTCCTGATACGGATGCAGCCTATAGCAATGCTGATAGTCGGGACCTTCTGAAGCATGTTTATCGCCTGATATCTGAAAAAGCCTATGAAGTTTCTAATCTTGATATCACCATCATCGCTCAGGCACCCAAAATGGCCGCCTATATTCCTCAAATGCGTGAGCATCTGTCGATTGATCTCTCCTTGACGCTTGACCAGATAAATGTCAAAGCGACGACAACGGAAAAGCTTGGTTTTGCAGGTAGAAAGGAGGGAATAGCGGTTCATGCGGTGTGTCTAGTGAGAAAAACAGTTTAAATATCGCTTTTTTGGCTAATTCTGGCCTAATTTGTATTCATATCTACAGACAATTGAAAATTTTCTTATATACTCGATAGTTATGGGCAAATTTAAATGATGTTTCTAATATAGATAATCGAATGCTGATTTACATTCACGGATTCAATAGTTCACCAGATTCGCACAAGGCTAATCTGCTGAAATCCTTCGCGCATAAAATAAATATGCCGGATATTATTGAAGTACCGCAACTTCCTTATGATCCTGCTAAAGCCATGGATAATCTGGTTGAGATGGTCAGGAAATACCAGAAACAGCATAGCCCTCGTCCTTTATGCTTTATAGGAAGTTCGCTTGGTGGTTACTATGCTACCTGGCTTGCTGAAAAATTTGACTGCAGGGTTGTATTGATTAATCCGGCTGTTAGACCCTATGAGTTATTCGAGGATTTCCTCGGACACAATCGTAATATCTACACAGGTGAAGAATATATACTGACGATGGATCATATCGAACAACTCAAAAAGTATGAAGTTGAACATATAACTCAACCTGATCGTTATCTACTGATGCTGCAGACCGGTGATGAGGTACTTGATTACAAGCTCGCACTGGAAAAATATGCCGCTGTCCCTACAATAGTCGAGGAAGGTGGTAACCATGAGTTCAGAGATTTCGATCGACATCTGGAAACTGTGTTAGCCTTCTGCGGCATTAATTGTTTAAAAGCCTATTCCTGAGGATCCTCTATGTCTCTTGGCCCGGTGATGCTTGACCTCGTCGGCACATCTATCTCTGCATCTGAGCGTGAAATGTTACTTCATCCGCAAACGGGTGGTGTAATACTGTTTACTCGCAACTTCGAATCATATGATCAGTTGAAATCACTAGTTGATGAGATACATTCACTCAGAACACCTCACTTACTAGTTGCAGTAGACCACGAAGGTGGACGGGTGCAACGTTTTCGTGATGGTTTCACACACATTCCTGCAGCTGCTACCTATGCACATGGCTATAAGCGTGATAAAAGAAAAGCCCGTGAACTGAGCCATGAATGCGGCTGGCTCATGGCTGCAGAATGTCGAGCAGCGGGTATTGATATGAGTTTTGCACCTGTCCTGGATAAAGGCATAGGTGTTAGTGGAGTCATCGGTGATCGCGCATTTCATGCGAGCCCAGATGTTATTGCTGACCTGGCTAATGCATTTATGAGTGGTATGTCTGATGCAGGTATGTCCGCAACAGGTAAACACTTTCCAGGGCATGGATGTGTGAAAGAGGACTCTCACATATCTCATCCGGTTGATAAGCGTGAATTAAACGAGCTTATGCTTGATGATATGATTGCTTTCGAGCGCATGATTCGCTTTGGCCTCGCTGCCATCATGCCTGCTCATGTAGTTTATCCGGCAGTTGACAGTAAACCGGCCGGCTATTCATCTATATGGTTGCAGCAGATACTGCGTAAACAGCTCGGCTTTCAGGGTGTCATATTTAGTGATGACCTGAGCATGGAGGCTGCCGGTGTAGTCGGTGGCTTTAGTGAGCGAGCTAGGGCAGCACTGCATGCCGGATGTGACATGGTTCTGGTATGTAATCATACTGCTGAAGCAGAGGTAGTACTTGAGTCGCTGGAAGGCTATTCTAATCCGGCATCACAAATGCGTTTAATTCGTATGCATGGTCGGGGTAAAATAAGCCGTGATGAATTGATGGCATCAGACCGATGGCAATCAATAGTCTCCAGACTAAAGCAACTCGACGATGACCCTAACCTTGAATTAAATGTCTAGTTTAAGGCAGGTGTTGAATAAAAATACAATGAAAGGGCTATGGAATACTTACAGAATCTAATCAAAGATATGGGTATCGATAATGAATCTGTGTGGATGACACAGGTTTTTATTATTGTTCTGCTAACACTCGTAAGCAGTTTTGTATTAAGGCGTATTCTTACACGGCTGCATGGAAAACTGCAGAAATCACGCACGCTCTGGGATGATATGGTGGTGAGTGCGGCAATTCGACCGCTAGCTATGCTAATCTGGCTGGTTGGTATTCTTTTTGCGGCGGAAATCGTACAACACCACAAACCAGCTGCGATCTTTTCAGCCATAGATCCGTTTCGTGATATCGGTATTATCATCATTCTGGTTTATTTTTTATTGCAGCTGGTAAAAGGTGCTGAACACATACTGATACAGCAAAATACTGAAACCGGTGAACGTGATTTTGACGAGCATACGGTACAGGCAATTGCGAAACTTATTCGTATATCGGTGTTTATTACCGGCGGTCTAATATTGCTACAAACACTAGGCTATAGCATATCGGGTATTCTGGCATTCGGTGGTGTCGGTGGTATTGCAATCGGTTTTGCAGCTAAGGACCTGCTGGCAAATTTCTTCGGTGGCCTGATGATTTACCTTGATCGTCCTTTTAAAGTGGGTGACTGGATTCGTTCCAATGACAAGGAAATCGAGGGCACAGTAGAACATATAGGCTGGCGTTTAACACGTATCAGAACATTTGATAAACGCCCACTGTATGTCCCTAATTCAGTGTTTACCAGCATCAGTGTTGAAAATCCATCGCGTATGACGAACAGGCGTATTAAGGAAAACATGGGAATACGTTATGACGATATACACCTGATGGGGCCCATCGTAGAACAGGTTAAGGAGATGTTGAGGAATCATCCTGAAATTGATAATGACCAGACCCTTATTGTTAACTTTAATGCATTTGCATCGTCATCGGTCGATTTCTTCATTTATACCTTCACTAAAACAACGGAATGGGTTCGCTACCATGAAATTAAGCAGGATGTTTTACTGAAAATTGTCGACATCGTCGAATCGAATGGTGCCGAGTTTGCATTTCCGACATCAACGCTTCATCTTAGATCCATGCCAGAGCAAGAGGGTTTACATTAAATGGCTGATAAATTACTGGTTGTTATGGCCAATGTGGATGTC
>JBFHVK010000264.1:0-4043 GCA_041589615.1 Gammaproteobacteria bacterium
CAGGCACAGCACTGATGACGAATGGCATCTTATCGGAAGGTGCAGCAGGTGACAGTGCACAGATACTGGCAGAAAAATTTGAAGCGGTGGGTGCACAGTTTAACAACGGTGCACTTAAAGATATGGCCTGGTTAGGTATGCGCAGTTTGCGTGAAGATCGTTACCTGCGTCCTGCCCTGATCAACCTGAAAAATATTCTTACACAGCCGGGATTTCCAGTAGCAGCTTATAGTCGTGAGCTTGAACGACTGAAAGTTTCGGTAAAGGCCGGGCTGCAATCACCTTCAAATATTGCATCGTTACGTTTTTACCGTGAGCTTTATGGTGAGCATCCTTATGCCAGTCCCAGTGAAGGTACCGAACAGAGTTTGCAGAAATTACGTTTGCAGGATTTAAAAGATTTCTATAAAAAATATTATGTTGCTAGTAATGCAGTAGTGGCACTCGTAGGACAGCTGTCCCGGGAAGAAGCGGAAAACATCGTTGAAGACCTGATGGCAGATTTACCGCGTGGTGAGAAAGCAACCGCATTGCCCGAGGTAAAACCATTAACCGAAAGTAAGCTGGTGCATATTGATTTTCCATCTGTGCAAAGTACGGTCATGATGGGACAGATCGGACTGGCTCGTGGCGATGAAGATTACTTCGCGTTATATCTTGCCAACCATGCGTTTGGTGGTAGTGGATTCGGTTCACGTTTAATGGATGAAGTGCGTGAGAAACGTGGTCTTGCGTATAGCACTTACAGTTATTTTTCACCTATGCGTCAGGCAGGGCCATTTCAGATTGGGTTACAGACACGCAATGACCAGGTGGATGAAGCGCTGCAGATTGTACGCAGTGAATTACTGAAGTATATCGAGCAGGGGCCGCAGCAGGACGAATTACAGGATAGCCTGAAAAACATTAGCGGAGGTTTCCCGTTGCGTATCGACAGTAATAAAAAAATTACCGAATACCTGTCGGTTATCGGCTTCTATGATTTGCCGCTGAATTACCTGAATACCTTCGTTGATAATTTTAATAAGCTGGATAAACGTCGTGTGGATGATGCATTAAAGCGTCGTTTACAGGCCGATAAAATGCTTACGGTAATTGTTGGGGCGAAATCAGAAAGCACGGTCAATTGAATAACAATGCCGGGTGCCGTAATAGATTTACCCTGAAGGCGCAGTGATGAAAAACACTAAAGCTAAAGCCTCGGTGGGTAAATTGCGGATTATTGGTGGGCAGTGGCGTAGTCGCCGCCTGCCGGTGGTTGATCTGCCAGGCCTCAGGCCAACCACTGACCGGGTGCGCGAAACCCTGTTTAACTGGCTACAGAATGATGTGCCCGGTGCGCGGTGCCTGGACCTGTTTGCCGGGAGTGGTGCATTAGGTTTCGAGGCGGCATCGAGAGAGGCCGCCTCTGTGGTGATGCTTGAAAAGCAGCCACAGGCCGTGAAGGTTCTACAGGAAAATATGCGTACCTTACAGGCGGACAGTATGCAGCTGCTACAGCAGGATGCTATGTTGTGGTTGCAGAAACCATCATCAACATGTTTTGATATTGTTTTTATCGATCCTCCTTTCGACAGCGATTACATGGCAGAGGCCTGCGGGCTACTCGAGCAAAATGGCTATCTGGCGGAGCATGCCTGCATTTACCTTGAAATGGATAGTCACCATGCATTGCCTGAAATGCCAGCCAACTGGCATGTGGTGAGAGAGAAAAAAGCCGGCCAGGTTGGCTATTATTTAATCAGAAGAAACATTGCGGAATAGTAAACCTGGTAATGTATAAAACTAAAAATAAAGAGGAAGTCCCATGTCAGTGGTAGCGGTGTATCCCGGAACATTTGACCCGATTACCAACGGTCACAGCGACCTGGTGGCAAGGGCGTCACGGCTGTTCGACAGGGTTATTGTGGCGATAGCGGCCAGCCCGTCGAAGGCGCCGTTGTTCGATTTGCAGCAGCGTATTGATATGGCACAGAAGGTATTAACAGAATACGACAACGTCGAGGTATGCGGTTTTTCAGATCTACTGGTGGACTTTGTAAGAGAACGTAAGGCGAATGTTATTCTCCGTGGATTGCGCGTGGTATCTGACTTTGAGTATGAAATGCAGCTGGCCAGTATGAATCGTCATCTGGCAACCGAAATAGAAACCCTGTTCCTCACGCCATCAGAAAAGAGTAGTTTTATCTCATCGACCCTGGTCAGGGAAATCGCTTCACATCATGGTGATGTCTCTGAATTTGTACACCCGCTGGTTGTTGAAGGGCTATCAGCCAGGTACGCCAGATGACACAGCTGATAAACACATACAGCAAGTAGGGACGTAAACTGCTTTTTTGAGGTATAATAATCGGCTAATATTACCCGTTTGGGTGCATAACCCCTTAATGTTGTAAGGCTAACGCCTAGGTCCAGGAGCAATAGATGGCATTAATCATAACTGACGAGTGCATCAACTGTGATGTGTGTGAACCGGAGTGCCCGAATGAGGCGATCGCTCCTGGTGATGAGATTTATGAAATTGACCCTAATAAATGCACAGAATGTGTAGGTCATTATGATACACCGCAGTGTGTTGAAGTATGCCCTGTCGATTGCATTCCCAAAGATCCGGATCATGAAGAAACCGAAGAAGAGCTAATGGAAAAGTACAAACAGCTCACCGGCGAAGACTAGACACTGTCAAAGGCCCCGAAAGGGGCCTTTTTTATATGTAAAATCCAATATGAAGATGAAAATATGAAAAAAGCTCTTCACTCTGTATTGCTGTTTGCTGTTGTGCTGGTTATATCCAGTAGCCTGTCCGCTAAAAACCAGCCCGCTGCAATCGCCACGGCACATCCACTGGCGACCGAGGCCGGTGAAAGAATCTTGCAGCAGGGCGGTAACGCGTTTGATGCTGCAGTCGCTATCAGTGCGGCGCTTGCAGTGGTAGAGCCTTACAGCTCCGGAATTGGTGGCGGTGGTTTCTGGTTACTGCATCGTAGTAAAGACGGTTATGAAACAATGCTCGACGGACGTGAGAAAGCACCTCTTAGAGCACATCGAGATATGTATCTGGATGAGCAGGGCAATGTGGTTGCAGACCTGTCTATCAATGGTCCTCTGTCTGCGGGTATTCCCGGCGTACCGGCTGCGCTTGAACATCTATCAAAAAAATATGGCAAGTTAAGCCTGAAACAAAGTCTTCAGCCAGCTATCGAATATGCAAACAATGGCTTCAAGGTAGATGAACACTATCGACGCATGGCGACGTTTCGTTTGCAGGCCCTCAGGGCATCACCTGCCGCAGCAGAAATTTTTCTGCGTAATAATGAAGTGCCCGAGCTGGGTGATGTGATTATCCAGAAAGACCTGGCAAATACACTCAACGCAATGGCTGAAAAAGGAGCCGCTGGATTTTACCAGGGTGTCATTGCACAACAGCTGGTGCGTGGCAGTCGTGAAGCAGGTGGTATATGGACGCATGACGATTTAAAAAAATATTCAGTGGTAGAACGAAAGCCCCTCACGGGTCAGTACCGTGGCATGAAAATCACATCTGTTGCACCTCCATCATCGGGTGGTGTTGCGTTAATAGAAATTCTGAATCAGCTTTCACATTTTAAAATTGAAAATATAAACGATGCTGCCAATGTGCACTTTATTGTTGAAGCAATGCGTAGGGCATATCGTGATCGCGCGCAGTTTCTTGGTGATAGTGACTTTGTTAAAGTGCCGGTAAAACGTTTAACCAGTCCGCTTTATGCGAGTGGCCTTGCAGCTGCTATTCATCCACTGAAAGCCACGCCGAGTGATCTTCTACCGGGAGTTGCACATGAAAATAATAGCCGTGATACAACACACTTTAGTGTGATTGATCATCAGGGGAATCGTGTATCGGCGACCCTGTCGATCAATTATCCTTTTGGTTCCTGCTTTGTTCCCCCCGGTACCGGTGTGTTGTTAAATGATGAGATGGATGATTTTTCATCGAAACCGGGTGTGCCGAATGCGTATGGCCTGGTAGGTGCAGAGGCAAATTCAATTGCAGCAGAAAAACG
>JBFHVK010000265.1:0-4018 GCA_041589615.1 Gammaproteobacteria bacterium
TCATGCGCCATACCTGCAAACACATCACTACCCATTGCACTGGCATCGCCCTTAAGCTTGTGCAATGCCGGCAAACTCTGGTCAATAATATGCGAATAATCACTATTCATTGAGGATTTCTCCAGCATATCATTCACTGACAAGAGGAACTTCCTGAGTGACTCTACGTAATCACGCATCATTATCGGATTACTCTGTAATATCTGCGAGAGCAGTTTCAACTCTTCCTGTGATCTTGCTTCTGATATTTCCAGGGACTTTTCCAGCCTGACCTGTTCGGTAATATCACTTACCGACCCCAGCAGATGTGAAATTTTCTCATCATTCTTAACACGCTTGAAACTGATATTCAGGTAGTGGATATCCTGTGTTTGCGCATCTTCACTCAGATCTATTTCCAGTTTCACCAGGGGATTCAAATCTGCCGTAAGGTTTTCTTTTATACGTCTTGTAAACAGGAGTTTTATATATTCTTTTGCGGTATCCAGTGTTTGCTGATTTACTTTTCCTTCTAACAGCGTAAGAAATGGCGTGCCCGGCGTTATCTCGCGTCTGAACAGTCGGCTCATCGCACTGGAGCTTTTATGCCCAAGATTCAAATCTTCATCCACAAGAAAAAAACCATCACTCACGGTTGTCAGGATTTCCTCGGTTTCCTGTCTTGCTTCTTCAGTAGCCGCATCACTTCGATTAAGTTTTCTCAAAAAGTGAAACAGCAACAAAGCAAAGTTTATTAAAGCCAGTGTAATACCAATGGTCTGAAACATCCGCAGACGTTGCGCCTTATCCTGCGCCAGTACAGCAAGCCGGGTTGTCAGGTCATTCATCTGTTTAAGCAAGTTCAGATTGTTTGCATTAGCGATGGACAATGCGGCAAGTAACGCAGCTTCATTTCCCGGATTCTGTATTAGCTGCATTATATTATTCTGCAGAGGATTCCATATCTGTTCTGCCTGTTTCAGTGTTAATTGCGCTGTGGCATCATTCACCGCCGCCAGTGTAATATCATTGCCATCTGTATTTTTAGTATTACCACCGGATTTGAATGCATTAAACGTATTACCAAACAGGATGGACGTTTTATTCAGCTCATCTATCGCTATAACTTTCTGTTCTGCCGTTCTTGCTGTCTCAATCTGCAGTAATGCTTTTGTCATACGCTGGGATAACATACGTTGTCGACCAGCGAGATTGATCGATGTTGCATCTTCTGCAATTTCAAATGACGTATAGAAATTAAGCACCAGCACTGTCATATCAAACACAATAAACAGACTTGCTGCAATTACAATGTCACGATACTTACCGATTAATGGTAAGCCTAAATTCATTTTGCCCATAACAGCACCTCACTCGAATGCGAGCCTGATTTAATTCAGCTTTTTTGCTTTGAGTTAGTGCATCTGCAAATTACAGGCCAAGGATGAGTTTTCAGTGTTTTTCTATTAAAAGATTTAATTTATATTTTTTTATGTTTCATTTTTGTGCAATAACAGAGAAAAAAATGTTCACTGCTTCAATTCGAGGCGGGAGTTTTTCCTATTACATAAATCTATATCTAAATCAGATGGCAACTGCTGCACATCCAGGCGCTGCTAAATTAGTACGTCTATGCTCGTTAACACAACTGCGTTTTTTGTGTACCTGTGGTGCACACAACACATAATTCTTTATTCTCTTTTATGCGTGTAAATTGATCTAAACCATTTTCTGAGCCTATCCATAGAACTCGTCATTCCCGCATGCTTTTAGCGCAAATCTAGTGACTTTAAAGGCGCTGGATCCCCGATAGAAGCATTCGGGGATGACGTTTGAATTATTCCTGAATGGTGCACGGTCTATTTGTGGATACCATTTTAGATGCTATTGCTTTCAAATATCTAACACATAAAAAAAGCCAGACAACATGTCTGGCTTTTTTATTTAAAATACCGAAGTATTTTAAGGTCCGGGGCTTCGACTCCCTAAGATTGACTAGTCAATCATTAAGCAGCCTTTTCACCCTTTAAATGGTATTCCTCAACCTTCTTCACTTCGTTAGCTGAACCCAGCACAACAGGAACACGCTGGTGAAGGCCAGTTGCTTCAACTTCCATGATACGACCTTTGCCGGTAGACGCCATGCCACCCGCCTGCTCAATGATGAAACCCATTGGATTAGCTTCATACATTAAACGCAGTTTACCCGCTTTAGAAGGATCACGGTTATCATATGGGTACATGAAGATACCGCCACGAATCAGGATACGGTAAACTTCGGCAACCATAGAAGCAACCCAGCGCATGTTGTAACGCTTGCCTAATGGACCATCTTCACCCATCTGGCAATCTTCGATGTACTGCTTCATTGGCTCATCCCAGAAGCGACGGTTTGCCATATTGATGGCGTACTCAGTGGTGTCTTCAGGAATGCTAACGCCTTCAGTAGTCAGCACGAACTCACCAATGGTGTTATCCAGCGTAAACATATTCACACCCTGGCCTGTAGTCAGAACCAGAACAGTAGATGGGCCGTATACTACGAAACCAGCTGCTTTCTGCTGATCACCGTTCTGCATATAGTCTTCCAGCTTGGGCGCTTCTTTGCAGCCCATAGGTGCCTTCATTACAGAGAAGATAGTACCCACAGAAATGTTCACGTCGATATTTGAAGAACCGTCGAGGGGATCAAACATCAGCAGGTATTCGCCACGCTCTTTAGCAGGCACATCGATGGGGTCATCGACTTCTTCAGAACCCATACCCGCAACCAGGCCAGACAGCGCCATGTGGTCAGCCATGATATCGTTAGTGATGATGTCCAGCTCTTTCTGGGTCTCACCCTGTACATTCTCGGAACCGGCAACACCCAGAACACCCGACAGTTCGCCACGGCTAACGGTTGCAGCTATTTCTTTACAGGTGATGCTAACTTCGTGAATCAGCTCGATTAGATCGTATGGCAGGTCAACGCCAGCACGCTTTTCGTGCAGCAGGAACTGCTTTAATTTCATACCAGTGGTCATAAACGACTCCATTTAAGTCTTTTGGGTCGCACATAATCTCTTAAATATCAATTACTTAAGAAATTGCGCGACCTTATTAAAACGTCACAGACCAGAAAAGTCGCCCTGTAATACCTTGGGTTGAGCTTTCGCCGGTCAACAGAAAATTTGGCGCGGTATATTAACATATTAGAAAGTTGTGTATATGTGTTTTTCCGGGATTCGGACAAATTGCAGGCTGATACACTGCTAACCGCTATCTATTCGATGAATGGGAGTGTAGACGCCTATTGTGCTTGTATTTATGCCGTTTAGCCGATTGGCTGGCATTTCATCGGGGCATTTAACCCTATACATTGACAGGTATTTTACTAATCCCTAATATGACCATGTAGGATATTTTCCTGCGTATAACTAAATGATACACCCCACGGAATGTTTTTATGGCAAGGATAATTTATTCAGAAAACGGCGTGCTCAAGAAAGAGTACATCAGGCTAAGCGAAAAGATCTCGATTGGCCGCTCAGAAAACAACCTGGTACAACTCGACGATGGAAGCATCAGCGACCAGCATGCTATCATTCGCGCCGAGCTGGATGATCATGGTCGACGCATTTTCATATTACAGGACCTGGACAGTAAACAGGGCTGCTATTTGAATTCTCACCGCATAAAACAGCATCAGCTCAGGCATAAAGACCGCATACGCATTGGCCAGCAACAATTTATATTTTTCGACCACAAGGATTACCTGAGCAAACTTAATGATGAAGAATCTTCTTAATAAAATTCCCCTTCCCCTGCTTGCATTTCTCGCCCTGTTTCTTACCTTCGCTCCCTTCGTACCCGAGCCACATCTGTGGCAAAAGCTGAAAATGCTTGCGGATGGAACACTCACTAAACCTCTCGATATATTCGACCTGTTCTGGCACAGCGCACCATTAGTGTTGCTAATTTTGAAACTTGCCTATCGCTCTAAATAATTATGATTTGAATGCTTATCAGTCGTTTTTGCTGTGTAGAAATTAAGAAA
>JBFHVK010000266.1:0-4001 GCA_041589615.1 Gammaproteobacteria bacterium
ACTGATGAACCCGCAGTATTCCAGTTGGCGTAACCCACATCAATATCACCATCGGCATCAATGTCGCCTGTGCAAACATCCCAGCTTGCGTATGTAGTTAAATTCTGTCCGCTATCGGTAAAAGTACCACTTCCATCGTTAATCCATACCTTGTCGTTCTGGCCATAATTTGCCGATAACGCATCCAGATCGCCATCACCATCAATATCAACCAATGCTGTACGTGTTGTTGTACCAGTGCCTAAAGCCTGGCCACTGTCTACAAAAGAAATTCCAGTGGCTGGAGCTGGAAGTGCTTCGATATTAAAGCTGATAGCAGTAAGCGCTGCAATTAATGGAATGCGTTTAAAATATTTTACATTGCTGGATTTCACAACAAACGTCCTCGTTAATAATGTTTAAATGGCCAGATTGACTTCATCAGTGCTTTTCCGGCATGTTTTAGTTATTTTTCATTTAATAAAGACAACAGGTGGTCTAGATGAAGTGCTATTCGCAGTTCAGTGTGTATTGCCTGTTAAGGAGATAATCATTTGAAGGTAATGAGCTGTGGGTACTGATGGCTCACTGTAAGCGCTATATTACTTAGTAGAATGCCGAATAAAACCCCCATATGGGTGAAATATCCATATAAATATCAATAATTTGGCATATCTTTCTCAAATAATGATGAGAATTAACACATATGGGTGAGGGTGAATAGGTCGTTATGGTTATCTAGTTTGATTAGGTAAAACTGTTAATAGCTTGTGAATATGAATTATT
Source organism: Gammaproteobacteria bacterium (assembly GCA_041589615.1). Lineage (GTDB taxonomy): Bacteria > Pseudomonadota > Gammaproteobacteria > SZUA-229 > SZUA-229 > SZUA-229. The sequence continues at coordinate 766 of JBFHVK010000266.1, forward strand.
TGTAGATAGTGACTAGTTTTCAGTCGGATGTGCATATTCTGGCTAATCAGGTCAGTGCTTGCCTTTAATGTTAATAATTACTGAACCAAATTGCTCGATATCACTCCTAGTTATGACACCTCTCCAGGGAACAGTTTATGAACACCATCAAGTCACTATTATTAATACTAGGTCTATCGGCTTTTAATCAAATTGCTATGGCTGATAAAGCGATATTTGCAGGTGGCTGCTTCTGGTGTATGGAATCTGATTTTGAAAAGCTCAATGGAGTGAGTGATGTTGTCTCCGGGTTTACAGGAGGTAGTATCAAGAACCCTACATACAGTGGCGACCATGCAGGACACTATGAAGCGATTGAAGTAACATATGACCCAGCTGTAATTAGTTATAAGCAATTACTCGATCATTTCTGGAAAAACATTGATCCATTTGATGACAGAGGGCAGTTTTGTGATAAGGGGCATAGCTACCTGAGTGCGATTTTTGTAGCCAACGAATCAGAGAAACAACTGGCAGAGCAAACAAGGCAACAGGTGGTCGAGATGTTTCCGAATCAAAAAGTGGTTACTCCTATATTGATGGCTTCACTATTTTATCCAGTTAAGGGTGCTGAAAGCTATCATCAGGATTATTACAAAAACAATCCAATCAGGTATAAATTTTACCGTTACAATTGTGGCAGGGATAAACGACTTAAGGAAATATGGGGGGAATAAGTAACAGGGTGGTGATGTGAAAAGAAGTAGAATAAAAACTAATTTTTCTGAAAATATATAGTTATGATGATTTTAACTGTAAATACATCTGGGAAGTGATAGCTCTTTTGTGTCATTAGAAGGTTGTTATGAAAATGATTGCTACTAAAGACGGTAGGGCAAAGCCTGGTTAACAGGTATACTGTCCCCTGATTTGTCTAGAGTATTGATGACTCATTCAGGTTAAATTCACGTCTGGGAAGGAGTTCTTTGCGTGGGTAGCGCACAATGGCAACTGCGCGTTGTAGCACATTGGCAATTACAATCTTGTCGATATGAATGGTGTTTACTGACTGTTGGGTTTCTCCATTACTGACTATACCCATTTTAGTTACATCATAAGTCATGTCTTCAATGCTGATAAAGTTTTCAGGTTGAGACAGGGTGTTCTTTATCGTTTCAAGATAATAACGTGGTGCATCCCAGCTGGTTGGTAGCGCTTCATGTTTGTTTGTATTGTCTGAAATCTCCTGATTAATATCATCTTGCTTGTTAGATTTTGAAACGCTATTAATAAGGCTGCTAAGGCCGTCGCCCTGTGATTGTCTTGCTTTTAGTCTCGAAGCCAGTTTTTTACGCTGGATTTCTAAACTTAGTTTCTGTTGTTTTATGTCGAGAATTTCCTGCAATGCATAGGTAACCAGGCAGTTAAAAATACATGTCTTAATGCCTTTTCGTACGTCGGATTCATTTTTGGCGGCAGACATTATTTTATGATCGGAAAAGTTCAACGCAGTCTGTAGAACATCTCGACGAACAATGTCATTCTGTAATTCCATTCCCATGATTGCTTTTTCTTCTACGTTCATGCATAAGAGGGCATAGGCTTCTTCAAAAGATTTATTGTCTTCTGTTTCAAAGAACTCTCTAAGTTCTGCGCTATTGCTAAATATTTCCCGGGTTTCTTCGACTGTTGCAAAGTAAACGTTCACCTGTGGGTCTGTGGTAAATGTGCTGCTACTTATGAATAATGGACCAGGAATAGTGTTGACCAGGTTGTTGATATAGTCCAGAGAGGTTGAAACGCTATTTCGAAGGATTTTTTTATAACCGGGAAAGTAACGCATTGCAGGTTCAATACTATCTACAACATGCTCTATTGCGTTATCTAATTCATTGGCAGGAACAGTTGTTTTTGTGCCGTTATTTGAAGGGAATATAGATCTGAGTAGCTTAGATAGTATTTTCATAGATTTGAAATAGTATATACATTCGAATTATTAGCAGCATGGGCTAGATCAATATAGTTGTTGTTATCAATGAATGTAAAGCAACAAGTATCATATAATACGCTCGCTAGAGTATTGATAGCTATATGAGAAAAAGTTTAGTGTTTATTCTCTGTTTATTCAGATGCAAGTTAATATCTTGAAAATGTAAATAAAAATAATTCTCACTCTGTGTCTTTGTTGCACTAGTTCTAATGCACTAATATTTCCTTATCAATATATATGGTTTCACTCTATGTGATTTTTTCCTCATTTTAAATAAGCCACTTATTATTTGTAGAATTTGTTGATACGGATCAACTCAATGACGGAGATCAATTTATAATAATATTTCAATCTAATAATAAAACAGGCTTGCCAAAGGAGGAAAGAAGCTCAATTCATAAGTACTAACAATAACAAATGAGCATCTGCTAGTTGGTGTCTGCAGCTGTGATTACTTTTACAGGAGTATCATATGCTATACCAAATCATAAGGCGTTTTATTACGCGCTTTCAATTCATATTATCTAGATCATCTTTTATTACCGTGTTTCTGGCGCTCTCGCTTGTAACTATGAGTGGCTCAGTATACGCGCTTGGTGCTAAACCGGTTTCAGCAAAGGCTGCCCAGGCGCATTCAGAAATAACGGAATATACGGGGCCTGAAACCTGTGTTGCCTGTCATGAGTCTGAGGCTCAGCAGGTACATGCATCTGTTCACTATCAGCAGTCTGGTATGACTCCCAATGTAACCAACATTGAAGGCCCTGCGGGTAAGGGTAATGGTGCTTTTAACACCTATTGTGGTTCCATACGTACATCACCATTCTTTACCTGTGCAGGATGTCATGTGGGAAATGGTCTTCCGCCGTCACCTGAAATGACAACAGAGCAGTTAAATAATATTGATTGTCTGATGTGTCACCAGGATGATTATGCGCGTACCGGTGCACCACCATATGAAGATGTTGAGGTGACGGGTGCAGATGGATTTCCAACCACTATTTCGATTCCCGTTGAATCGACTTTTCGTTTTATGCCTGATGAGTCAAAAATGAATATTTCAATACTGCAGGCGGCAAGAACAGTTCATCCTACTACACGTAAAACCTGTCTACGTTGCCATGCTGGTGCGAGCGGTAGTGACGGGGGAAAACGGGGTGATATGTCAACGGTTACGATTAATCCACCACGTCACTCTGATATACATATGAGCCCGGATGGACATGATATTGTGTGCGCAGATTGTCATGATGCAGGTAATCACCGA
>JBFHVK010000267.1:0-3974 GCA_041589615.1 Gammaproteobacteria bacterium
GATAGAATCCCGCATTAGTCACAACGCCATCTGCAAACAGAAAACTATCCTGATTAATCCAGCCATAGGATGTCTGTCTGTTTTTTTGCATCAATGGAGTACCAAATGAAAAGTATTCGGTCTCTGGTAATACTATTTCAAAAAGTGTCGGAAACAGATCTTCGTGCGAACCAACAATGTGCTGGTCAAGATTATCCAGCAAGGCATATTTTTCAGGCAGATAGAAATACGCAGGAACTGAATATCTCAGAAATGCCATCTGCGTTGAAGTTGTATTTACAAAGCCTTTATATATGTGATCACCAGTAGCGACAACGATAACATCATCTTTCATCTCAGAGTGTTTCAGCCAGTCGAGGAATTTACCCAGCGCATCAGACTGGTAATGAAAGCCACTTAATATTTCGGCCTTCAAGCTATCATCCTGCTCAAGACCATATAGCTGTAAATTAAATTCTGGCGGCTGATAATTTTCGGGCAGACGAATAGGAGGGTGATTATTCGTTGTTAGCACAAAACTAAATAATGGTTGACCTGTTGCATTTGCTTCGAGCAACGTTTTCTTTAAATAGTCAAATAGATATGTCTCGTACACACCCCAGGGGTTATCTGATTTCACACCATAATATGATTCAATTGTGGCACGTCCAAGATAGCGATCAAAACCCTGATCTGGCCAGAAATTATTATGGTTTCGCCAGCCGCTACTGCTACCACTCAGGAACAGCGTATCATATCCCTGTTGCTTGAAAGGCAGTATGTTAGACATTTCAAAAGAATGTCCCACTGCCTGCGATTGCGACATTGGTGTTATCGGGCTATTTAAAAGCAGACTATCTATAGTCGGATTAGTAGAGTATGCATTTGAAAAGAAATAGGGGTTAAAATAATCTTCTTTCGCATGCGTAGAAAATGCACCCAGTACATTATTATCCTCTCTATCCATTAGTGCTATATGACTGGACCAGCTTTCCATCAGCACAAATACAACATGCGGCTTACGCTTTAGGGATTTATTTATAGAAGTAGTCTTTTTCAGTTCGGCAATATCGGCATATCCGGCCGAATTTAACATCTGCTGCATAGAGCTCACAGATGAATCTCGCAATATTTTTTCAGCGCTCAGGTTAGAGAAGCTGTCTTCACTTCTATCTTTGAATGTGTAATAAAGGTGATAGGGTGCATTGAACATCAGGGAATTGGTAAGACTGTTATCACTAATATTTACAGTTTTACGTGACAACGGAAAAGTATCAAAACTACCTCTCGCAGGAATCACCATAAATAACGTAATCAGTAACACATATACACTGTTCTTTATTCTTGATGATGTGTGTTTACCCCTGAAATGATCGATGTTCGTGCGCTTAATAAAAACAAGTCCTGAGATAAGCATCGCAACAGCAAAAAACAGGATAATAAGTAGCAGCCGGATATCCGAAAAAATACTACTGATAACCTCTGTTGTGCCATCTTCAACAATGCCAAATACGATACTGTCAATTGGAGTACCAAAATACAGATAGAAACCGAAATCAAGAAAACTCAGGAAGAGTAGAGTCACTATTGATAATAACAGCGACATTCGTAGCCAGTATGCAAACATTACCCATTGGTTGATAATCGCAAACACAAAAGCAGGCAGGCACATTAGTAATAATAGAAGTGTGCCAATAATTTTCAGGTCAAAGAGCAAGCCAGTCATAAGAACAGCAAAAACTTCACCCTGTTGCAGGCTGTCCCAGTCGATCACAAATGCAACTATACTCAATCGCGTTAAACCAAGAATCAACAACGCTATTACAGAAAAAGATAGTGCAAGCTTTAACATACCCAGCAGTGGTGTTTTATTTTCTGTAAAATTCTTCACGGATTTATTCAAAATCAAGAAGCGCTCCTGCTTTAACTGAAATACTGTTACGCAATTGCTATATCAACTTTATAAAACAGGGGCTGCACCTTAGCCCCTGTTTATTAAAATTTATGCATATTACTTTTTACGATTAGCTGCTATTCGTAAGCGCAATGCATTTAATTTGATGAAGCCCTCTGCATCTTTCTGATTATATGCGCCTTCATCATCTTCAAATGTTGCGATCTTTTCATCGAACAATGAATCTGTTTGTGAACGACGACCGACGGCAGTTACAGCGCCCTTGTACAGTTTAACGCGTACATCACCATTTACATTTTCCTGGGATGCATCAATCATCTTCTGCATCATTTCGCGCTCAGGACTCCACCAGTAGCCATTATAAATCAGCTCGGCATACTTCGGCATGAGTGAATCCTTAAGGTGTGCAACTTCACGATCCAGCGTCAGAGATTCAATTGCGCGATGCGCTTTAAGCATGATAGTGCCACCGGGTGTTTCATAACAGCCTCGTGACTTCATGCCCACATAACGGTTTTCTACGATATCCAGTCGACCCACACCATTGTCTCCACCCAGCTGATTGAGTTTTGCGAGTACCTCGGCGGGTGTCATTTTCACACCGTCGATAGCAACGATGTCGCCCTTCTCGTAAGTTAATTCTATATAGGTTGGCTTATCAGGTGCTGCTTCAGGAGACACCGACCAGCGCCACATATCGTCTTCAGCCTCGGCCCATGGGTCCTCCAGGATACCGCCTTCGTACGAGATATGTAGCAGGTTTGCATCCATGGAATAAGGTGATTTTTTCTTGTTTTTAGCAAAATCGATATCAATACCATGCGCTTCTGCGTAAGCCATCAATTTCTCACGAGAGTTCAGGTCCCATTCGCGCCATGGTGCAATCACCTGTACACCCGGCTTAAGCGCATAGGCACCCAGCTCAAAGCGCACCTGGTCATTACCTTTTCCAGTTGCACCATGTGAAATCGCATCTGCACCGGTTTCATTGGCAATCTCAATCAGTCGCTTGGCAATCAGTGGGCGGGCAATCGACGTTCCCAGCAGGTATTCACCTTCATAGATGGCATTCGCGCGGAACATCGGGAACACATAGTCACGAACAAATTCTTCACGCAGGTCCTCAATATAGATTTCCTTGATACCCATGGCCTCTGCCTTGGCGCGTGCTGGCTCAACCTCTTCTCCCTGACCAATATCAGCGGTAAAAGTAACCACTTCACAGCCGTAGGTATCTTCCAGCCACTTGAGAATAATGGATGTATCCAGACCGCCAGAATAGGCTAGAACGACTTTATTGACCTTGGACATGTGTGCTCCGCGTAGTAAAAAACAAGGATCGGCATTATACCGGAGCGAATTGAGACTGTCCTCAACCGAATGGGCCTGAAATGGACTTTTTGGGCTGTTTCAGCGTTTTATAGCGACATCGACACGGCGATTACGGCTTCTACCGCTATCGGTGCGATTACTGTCGAGTGGACGGGACTCACCAACTGCCAGCAGGCTTATCTGCTCGGGTGACACCCCTTTAGACAGCAGGTACTGTTTTACTGCCCTGGTCCGCTTGTTAGACAGCGCTTTGTTGTAAGCTCTACGCCCGCGACTGTCAGCATGCCCCGTGAGCTGTATCTTCATGCCCTTATCCAGGCTGGCAAACATGACGATTTCATCCAGGCGTTTTTTCTGCTGTTTAGTGAGACGGTGCCTGTTGTTATCAAAATATACGGCGACATCCTTCACTCCTTCCGAGCCATAGGGCAGTGCTTTTGCCATACAACGCTGAAAATCATCCAATTGCTGGTGGAAATTAGCTGATGATACGGTGACATACACATCATCCTGAAAATCAGCCCAGTCTTTATAGTGGAAGGTAGGTTGCCTGCCGGCCTGTAGCTCATACAGCATACGCTTCGCCAGTCGACCACCGACATACACAGGCATTCGCCCCTTATTCAGGGTCAGCTGCGCCAGTTCATTATTGTATGGTTCACGCCAGAACGGCGATACAGAGAGCAGGCTGGCCGCGCTATCACGTGGTGCAGCCTCAAGTGTGTGTAACTGAAACGCCAGCTCACCA
>JBFHVK010000268.1:0-3969 GCA_041589615.1 Gammaproteobacteria bacterium
AGACATATGGTGCCTTCGCCACTGCACAGGCAGCCATACCGGCTTTAGCGATTGCTGACAAACTTCTACGCCTGCCAATATTAATCATATCTTTACCCACATCCGACTTTTTCTCTGTCATTTGGTTTGTATTCCTTATTATCAGGCTTTTTGCAGACTGGTTAGATCAGGCGAAATGAAAACTAATTAGAGTATAGTCAATAATTTTCCCAGCTCACTAGCTCAAAATTCTCCATATACATTCTATCCGCCCCTTTAAATGGTGAATCCTTTAGGCGTGTATCTTGCCAACCTGTTTTAATTCGAGACCATCACATAATTCGCCTCAACCTTATCTATACTTTATCCAATGTCTATCCACTCGAGTGTAATACTCTGTCATAGATGGCTACCTTGATGATATTTTCGGCGATGTTACTCGTCGCCATGTGTTCTGAGCCGCTCGCAAGGCGGGCCAGAATCCCCTTTACTGCTCTACTTGTAGTTATTGGCTTTATCGGTTCAGAACTCATCATTATGATGGGCATCGATACAGGTTTACGCTGGCAGCAGTTTAATCATCTTATTCTGCATGTCTTTGTTCCCATTCTTGTATTTGAGTCGGCATATAATATGAATGCCAGGGTACTCATATCCAATCTTCTACCAGTACTCATACTGGCTATCCCGGCCATGTTACTCGGGGCCACAATATCTGCCGTCATACTGTATTATGCTATTGGATACCCAGATGCATTTCCTCTGGTAGCTGCTTTACTTTGCGGAGTTATTATTTCAGCGACAGACCCAGTCGCTGTCGTTGCGCTGTTTAAGCAGCTGGGGGCTCCGGATCGCCTAACCGCATTACTGGAGGGTGAAAGCTTATTTAATGATGCGACTGCAGTCGTTATGTTTACCCTGCTAGTGAGTATTGCCTTACTGCCTGAAGCACCATCACTAACTCAATCCAGCCTGGATTTTCTATATGCCTTTCTAGGTGGTATTCTGACCGGACTATTAACAGGTGGCATAACTAGCCTGTTATACAGATATTTTAATAAAGCGATACACTTTGCCGTCATATCGATTATTACGGCCACGTTTACTTTTTATTTAGCTGAATATCTACTACAAGTCTCGGGTATTGTTGCAGTGCTGTGCGCGGGTTTATTACTGGGCGAACGCCAACGCACTATCAACCCAGATAAATTTACAGGTGAACTCTGGGAATTAAACGCCTATATCTGCAACGCGCTATTATTTTTATTAGTTGGAGTGACCATCACTATCGGAATGTTCACCAGTCACTGGCTTGCTATGCTGTTAGGTATATTAGCTGCTACTATAGCGCGCGCTATCAATATATACCTGTTATTTCCAGTTATAACAAAGATACTACCTGGAACAAGTTTGCCAGCAGGATACAAACCCGTGATGATGTGGGGAGGCCTTCGAGGTGCAGTGTCATTAGCGCTAGCACTCTCGATTCCCGTTCAAATTGATAGCTGGTATAGCATACAGTCGATTGTATATGGCGTAGTAATATTCACCTTATTTTTCCAGGCACCTTTTATGACATCTCTGGTACGTAAATCACTCTAACAGATATCCAGACACAAGAAACTAGACCATCAATACTGCTATGATAACAACTTTAGTAAGCAAGTTAATCAGTAGTCAGTTATGCATAACTACGAAAAAGCTGGACCGGAAATTTAACTGAAGGTGACATCTTTATACCAAACGTCTTTAATAACTCAGTACTTCTAGCAAGAGTCAATCGCACCCGTAAAAGAAAATCGTAAAAGGTGCGGTAACAAGATGGTATGACTAGCAAAAGTTAAGCATTTTCATCACGCATTATATATGGCTCCTGAAACATCCAGGATTTACATATATACTTTGTTTCATATGATCAAACTGGATGACCGAGATGAAGCTCTTCCCCTTAACTGTATTGTTCTTAATACTGGTTCCTGTAGTTAGCTGGAGCAATGACTGCATACAGACGCCTCACCGTACAACCGGAACCCACTATGAACCGGTCACTCAACATAAAATTGATATATCAACTGGCGTTATTGTCCACGGCCAGGTACTCGCATTACCTGGCTGTGAGCCAGTCAAAAATGCAAAAATTGCACATTGGCAAGCAGGTGAGAATGGTCGTTACGAAGATCATTTAAGGGCCTTCTTATATACCGATGATAAAGGTCGTTATCGCTTTGAAACTGAATGGCCCAATATCCGCCCACCCCACATCCATTTTATTGTCACAGCAGATGGCTACAGAAGACTAGAAACCCAGTGGATTGGTGACACCAGGCAAACTATCATCGAATTTACCATGATACTTGGCAAGGCAAGCAAAACGCTATCAAGCGACTGAATGGTCAGGATAACTTCTTTTTATAGAGATAATTAATTCTATGCTGTGGTAGCAATGAACTCTTTATAGAAATCCTTTATATGAATGCCTGGATAACCTATTAAGCTTACTGGCACCTTACATTCCTCAAGATATATATTCACAAAATTTTCAGGTTTACTTCAGTAACACCTTGTTAGATAAGGGGATAGATCATCCTTGTGCAGGCACTTAATTGTGCCAGTAGCAGAATCATATAGCTATGAAGTAGTTAAATCTCCAGAAATCTACCACTAGGAGAATTTTCCCGGTATTTTAATTGACCTGACCTGTATTTACCCCTAAATCACCTATAATCGTTAATACACTGAAATGAGGAAGCACACCTTCATTCCGACTTATCAGGATATATAAGTCAGAAACCTCCAGCCCTTGACTGTACGATGAATGAAATAAAAACGACTAGCCACGAACCCAGCGCCAAAGAAACGCTTGATACAATAAGACATATACTGAATATTCAGCCAACACTCACAGGCGCCGACTACCTGGGAGAGCTGATAAAAAATACAGCTAACCACCTTGGGGTGAAATATGCTTTTGTTGGCCATGTAGACACCAGCAGTGCTGGTGCTATTCATACAGACGTTGTCTGGGGTAATGACCAGTTCCTTGAAAACTTTACCTATGAGCTGGAATCGACTCCTTGCAAGATAGTGACTTCGGGGGAACGTGTATGCTTGCACGAGCATTCAGTCTGTAACAAGTTTCCAGATGACAAGTTACTTAAGCAGATGAAAATTGAGTCTTATATTGGTGCGCCAACGATTACTCCCAATGGGCAATGCCTTGGAGCGTTAGTACTACTGGATGATCGGCCAATGGAAAACCATGAACACCTTAAAGCCGTTGTTGATTTTCTGGCTCAACGAATTTCAGCAGAATACGAGCGCTATAACATACAGAAAGAACTACAAACCATTATCGATAGCCAGACACATGATTTAAAACAAGCTAATGTCCAGTTACAAAACACAGTAGAAGAGCTTGAACGCACACGCGAACAACTTGAGATTAAAAGCAGAATCGATCCACTGACCCATGTGAATAATAGAGACTGGTTTACTGCACTCGCCAAACTACAGATAAAATCTGCCTCACGAAACGATTACCCTATAGCACTTTTGTTTATAGACCTTGATCATTTTAAACAGGTGAATGACCAATACGGCCATGTCATTGGAGATATAGTCCTGGAGGAAGCGGCAGAACGTATAAAAGCCTGTACACGAGACACTGACATACTTGGTCGTTTTGGAGGAGAAGAATTTATTTTACTATCGCCCTATGCTGACAAAGAGGCTGCTTGTCACCTTGCGAAAAGAATCAAGGATGCTATATCTCGAACACCTGTTCAAACTCCAGAGAATAACGTTTTTATTACTACAAGTATCGGCATAAATGTTTCTGAGCATGCGGATTGTGAACTCAGGGTATTGCTAGAGCATGCAGATAGCGCCCTTTACCAGGCAAAAGAAAGTGGTCGTAATCGTTTTATGGTCTACTGATAATATCTAAACAATCTTTTTAATAAGTGGTAATAAGTGGGGTCTAATAAGTGG
>JBFHVK010000269.1:0-3885 GCA_041589615.1 Gammaproteobacteria bacterium
CAAGCGCAAGCAGGTCGGTAGACAGTTACTCACCCGATGCTGAGCGCGCAGGTGTGGCAGCTAACGCAGAGTTTTATTTAGTATTTTTCGACATTGCGCAAAACGACCCTAGTCAGTTCTTGTTCTCAGTGTCGTGGGAGGAGATTTTTTAATGGCGGTTGTCATTCCGAGATATAAGGTGAGGGCGCTACTGCCCAGTGTCACAGACGATGAGCTGTGTATTTACGATGGTATGTTTGATGATGCTGAGTCGTGCCTGTCAAACTATCCTCAAGCAATGCAAGACTTGGCTGTATCGCTTGCGATTGCACATATGTCAGAAATGGCTAGCGGCGGAAGCCTAACAAGCGAAACCACGAGGCAGGGCGCTAGTGCATCTTATTCGTTTTTTGGCGGGAAAGGGCTTGAGTCAACACGCTACGGGCAGCAGTTGTTAGGTTTGCCTGCGGGGCAGTGCATAATCAGCCTGTTCAGTGCACCTTTGCGGTTTGCACGGAGTATTAAACCGTGTCGCTAGCTACACGCCACATGATTGATAAGGTCACATTTTGGACTCAAAGCGGATATGACCCTGGCGACCCATATGCAGACAAGGCGTGGTCATCGCCGACGACGGTACAATGCGAATTCCTTACCGGTGGTGAAATGCAGCGCGGTGGAGATGGCGTAGAGTTTCAGCCATCAATGACGATATACAGCGTTGTTGAAATACCATACCAAGCGTATGTCGTTTACGGTGAGTCAACCGCAGCAGAGCCGCCTAGCAATGCAGAGATAGTGCGTAAAACTGGTTTTGGTACCGGATTGCGCGGACAGGTAACAGAATATGAAGCGTTTACGGGGTAGGTTATGGCACATGCAACAGGAAAGGCTTACTTTTATCTTCATGCAGAAATTGACGACGATGGGAAGCTAAATCTAGTTGATGAAAGCGGCAGGGTGCTTGCCGGAGTAAAAGAAAAAAGGGTTTACACGTCTGCTGATGATTTAAGCACAGCGGATGTCAAGCTTGTACTTGGTTACTCTAGCAACGAATCTCCATGCTATGGGCTAAGCCGTGGTAAGGTCAAGTAATGCCATTCAAGTCAGGTAAATCTCCCGCTGACGTAGCGCGTAAGTTGAACAAGATACTTACCGAAGACCTGCCGAAGAATGTTGAGGCTGGCCTGTACACGATGTACACGACGCTAGCTGGGACGGCTGACTTTTACGTGCCGATAGACACGTCGACGCTTATAAAGTCGCGTAGCTATCGAATACGAAAAGATGGTAACGGCTGGGGGCTGACTTACGGCTATTACACTGAGTATGCCGAGGCGTTGCACAGCCCAAAGCCTGGGGGGAAGATGGACGGATGGAAGCCTGTTGACCCGTACGAACGGGAATGGCGCACTAGGAGTGCAAGCGAATTTTCGGGTAACGGAACGGGCGGGTGGAATCCAAACGCAAGGCAGGGATGGATGAATATTGCATGGGAAGAAGTCGGCAACGAGGCACGAAACCAGTTCGCAAAAATGATAGAGCCAAAATAAATGAATATTAGACACGCAGACGAGATACGCGATTTTATACGCACCAATGCGCTACCCGATTATAACCCAGCTATAGAGTGGGAAGAATCAACTGCGCCGTTCACCATTGATGAGCCGATTATTTATTGCAGGCAAGAAGGTCGAAGCGTTGACGGTTTTGTGCGCCAAGTGTCGGTGGACGTGCATTTATTTAGCGGGTTAAACATTACTAATCAAGAGCTTAGCCAGCTTTACGATGACGCTGTGACGGCGCTTGAGTACATCAAGTGGAATTACAACGTTACTGACGGAATACGGGCGACTGTTACGATGGACGTAACGGGGCCTTACTACACTGGCCAGAATAGGCGTTACTATAGATTCCAAGTGCTGTGTTATTCGGCTGAGGAATCGTAACTCATCCGACCAGTTATTTACTAGTTGCTTTTTTGCATGTATCATATCAGTTAACATTTAAATGAGGGTTTTATTATGTCTGTAGGCGGTGGCTGGGTAGGCCGTGCGGTAAAAATTACGAGCTTTGGTGGCGCAACACTTGCGGGTGTAATCACCAAAGATTTGTCTTATTCAATTTCAGGGCTTGATACGACTGATGATACTTCTAGCGGCAACGCTGAATATCATTCAGAGCCAGGACGAATCGATAGAACGATGTCTATTAGTGGTAAAGCTAAAGACTTGGATTTACTTGCTTCCATCGAGACCAACGTTGCTAACGGTCAGAATATCTATTCCATGACCATCACATGGCCTGATGGCGGTTCAACAATCTCCGGTGACGTGTTTATCACATCATTCTCACAGTCCAATCCGCATGAAGAATTGGGCACGTATGAAATGGAAATCGCGTTCTCTGGTGCAGTAACATTTACGGCGGCTACTTAATATGTTGTTTGGACGAAAAGCGAAACTAAAATGGTTAGGTGAAGAACATGAGCTTGAAGTAACTATGTCGTTAGTTGAAGACATAGACACCGAAGTGAACGTTCTCGCCACTACCATTGAGCTGGACAAGAAAGGGATCCCTAAAATCACGTTAGTTGCCAAGCTGTACGCCATCTTGTTGCGTCATGCAGGCGTGGATGTGACGAAAGAAGAAGTGTACGAAACCTTCATGGCGGATCCGGTAGCCAACGCTGACCTAGTCAGTGCGGCACGTTACGCGCTTGGGTTGTGTTTTCCTGAAATCGAATCAGCAGAAAGAACGCCTAGCAAAGGAAAAAAGAGCAAGGGGTAGGTCGCTACCCCTATCGGCAGCTTATAGATGTGTGCTACTCGCTGGGATTATCTCCCAGTGAGATTCGCAATATGTCGCCCCGCGAGCTTGGGGCATGGTTTAACGCAAACCGGCCTAAGCAAAAAATCGCAGGGATGACAGAGGAGCAGGCGCAAATGCTCACAGACATGATTAACGAAAACCCCGAGGAGTTCAGCTAGATGACTGTTAAGGTTGGCGGCGTAGAATTTGATGTTGACGTAGATACATCTGGCGCGACTACGGCTAGCACTAAGTTAAAGAAAGAGCTGGATAGCCTTACGGGAGCGTTTGATGACATTGATAGCGCAACTGACAAAGCTAAAACCAAGCTGGATTCTTTCACTGCCTCAATCACTGAGTCGGGCAAAAAAATATCGGCCGCAGGGAAGGTTTACGACGCTTTTGGCGTAGAAGTAAAGGACGCCACTGCCGAACTGGAAAGCCTGTCTGCTGAGTTAGCGGCGGCTACCGCTGCGGCAGAGGCTGAGAAAGCCAAAATAGAAAGCCTTACCACTTCTCTGGAATCTGCCTCTGGCGCTTACAGCGTGCTATCCACTGGTATCGCTGAAATGGCGGAAGAAAGCGGCAGAGCTAATTCCACTCTTGCTACCGCTATAGCTCGCCAGATTAGTCTAGGTAACACGATAGATGACAACAATCGGGTTATTGATGCCAACGGTAATGAGGTTGTAGAGGCCACCGAGGCGCTTAAAAAATACGCCACTCAGGCCACCGCTCTAAATGGCAAGGTCGAGGCGGTAGAAACGGCATTTACCAGAATGACCACCGCGTCTTCAAAAGGTAGCGGTTCGTTATCAAATCTTTCTCGCAACGCTGGCCAAGCGGGTGTTCAAATACAACAATTTGTAGGGCAGATTCAAGGTGGCCAGAGCGCCATGCTTGCACTGTCACAGCAAAGCGCCGACCTTGGTTATGTGTTGGGCTTTGGGGGCGTTGGTGCTGCGGTAGGTATTGCCGCCACCGCTATAAGTTTCTTAATCTCCGACACTGACAGCGCAACAACCGCTTCTGAAAGGCTGGAAGAAGCACTGTCAAACCTAAATGATATTGTTGAGACTAGCGCAGACGGCATTA
>JBFHVK010000270.1:0-3857 GCA_041589615.1 Gammaproteobacteria bacterium
CAGGCAGGGGATGAGCTGTTAGTTGTTATTGCAAAAACGCTTGGTGAAATAGTAAGAAGTAATGATATTGTCGCCAGGCTGGGTGGAGATGAGTTTGCTATTATACTTAATGATTGTCCTTATGATAAAGCTAAACAGATTTCATCAGATATTTTACAGAAGGTTGGAAAGAGCTCTATCAGTGCTGGCAATAAATTAGTTGGTGTTGGTGTCAGTATAGGCATGGGTTGTCTATCTGGTGATGAAAGTGTTATGGATGAGACGATTGATGCAATTGATTCTGCATGTTATGAAGCTAAGAAGAATGGCAAAAATAAAATATTTTATCTTGAAAATGGAGGTGCAAGAGAGTTCTCTGTATCTGTTGTAACGGGTTTATATGACTGATTTAGTTTCGTTAATAAATCTGCTGATATTTTAATCTTTTGTAAGTATGCTGCTCCAGTTTGTTGCTTGCTGCTTTTCTCTATCCAGTAAATTCTCCAGTTCCTCTGCTGGTAGTGGTTTACTAAACAGAAACCCCTGGAGTATCTCGCTTTTTTGCTGTTGTAAGAAGCGGCACTGGTCCGTTGTTTCCACACCCTCAGCTATTACTTTTAATCCAAGATTGTGTGACATCACGATTATGGCATTTGCAATAGCGCTATTCTCGTATTCTGGAATTTTTTCACCAGTATCTATTTTCCTGATGTTTTTAACAAAAGCCTGATCAACTTTAAGGGTGTCTAGTGGAAGGGTCTGTAGCTGGCTTAGGGAAGAGTAGCCTGTACCGAAATCATCCATTGATGTCTTTACACCTAGCGCACGTAACTGCTGTAATTTTTTAATTGTCTGCTGAGGATTTTTAATGGCCATACTTTCAGTAATTTCTATTTCCAGGTTGCAGGCTGGAAGGCCGGTTTCATCAATTATTTGCATAATATAGTCGACAAAATCATCTGATTCGAACTGAACTGCTGATATATTTACTCCAACAATAAGAGAGTGTCCCGCCTCAATCCAGCAACGAGTCTGACTGCAGGCCCGCCTTATAACATAATCTCCAAGTTTGCTTATTAAACCTGACTCTTCTGCTAAAGGAATAAAATCACTGGGAGAAATTATTCCTTTCAAAGGATGTATCCATCTAACAAGTGCTTCCATACCAACAATCTGCATACTACAGGCGTCGATCTGGGGTTGATAGAAAACAGAAAATTCATAATTATCAATGGCGCTACGCATCTCCTTGAGAAGTGTGAGGCGTTTCTGGGTTTCTGTATTCATGTGGTGAGTACGGTATGTATAACGGTCTCCACCTTCCTCACGTGATAGCATCATTGCGGCTTCAGCACCGATGAGAAGCTGATTGCCATCTTCACTCTCTAGTGGAAATACACTCGCCCCTATACTTGCAGTAATGTATATATCGTTGTTATCTATATGTATCGGTTGTTTTATGTGCTGTAGAATCTGATCGAGCAGAGTATTGCATTCATCTATGTGATGGATGTTCCTTATCAGCATGGTGAAAACATCGCCACCAAAGCGACTTACTGTGTGTCCTTCTGTTTCGTAATTAATGAGCCTGTTGGAAACAGTACGAAGAACTTCATCGCCGCCCTTATGCCCAGCTGCGTCATTTACTCGGGTAAAGTTATCAAGCCCAATAAAAATAATGGCGAACAAGGCTTCTGTAGGAGGGTGTTGAATAATGTGCTGTATCTGCATTTCAAAAAATGAGCGGTTTGTTAAATCAGTTAAACTGTCATAATATTTTGAATAGTCGAGGTTTTCTCTTGCATGCCTGTCTTCTGTTACATCCTGCAAAGATCCTATGAGATAGGAATGATCCTCATTATTATCAGATGTTTCTATATATTCCCCTTTCTGGTAAACAATATATTCATCGTTATTGTTTATGAAACGGTATTCCACAATATATCCATGACGCTCATCGAATGCCCGATTGAGTGTATAAATCAAATGGTCTACATCATCAGGATGAATATGTGAAATATACTGGTCATAGCTTAAATGTAGTGTATGAGTGCTGAAGCCTAATAAATCTTCACAGTTACTGGAGATAACAACGGAGCGATATTTGTGCTTTATTTCGATGGTGCCAATACGAGCCAGTTTTTGGGCAACTGTTAGTTCCTGTTCCTTTTTATTAAGCCTTTTTTGAAGCTCACTGCTATAGATTGCATACTCGATACGCTGCTTGAGTACCAGTTCATTAACTGGTTTGACCAGAAAATCTGATGCACCCGCATCGAATGATTGACGTATAGATTCCGAGTCCTTCATCCCTGTTAGCATGATGACTGGGATGCTGGATAATCTGTCTATGGCTTTTAGTTGTTTACAGGCTTCTATGCCATTTACGCCTGGCATATTTAAATCCAGCAGGATTAGATCTGGAGTGAGTGATTGACAAAAATCCAGTGCTTCTTCCGCAGATGAGACCGTACAGGCCCTGTAGCCAAATTTAGTCAGGTAGTTTTCGAGGACAGTGCGTTGAAACTCTTCGTCATCAATCACCAGTGTTCTAATACTCGAGGTATCTGTGGGGCGTTTATGAATGACCTTGTCTGTATTGCTCACATATCCCACCAGTCACATCTCGAAGTATGTAGTTTAAGATTTAATATCGTACTGATGAATAAATAGCACAGCTGCGGAATGATGCAGGGATACTCGATTAAATGTTGTTACATTTAATCTGAATATTTTAATGAATATAAGTTCAGAAGCAGATTTATTCGTTCAAGAAAATGAGGTTACGCTTTAAATATGTAATATAAGTTACTGAATATATTGAAAATATACCGCTACTAACTGGTAGCGGTATTGATCTGCTGCTAAAAACTAAAATATCGAGACTTTAACGCTATCAACCTGAAAATTATCTAACGAAGCCATTGGCCATTAGCAGGCCTGTAGCGCAGCTCAGGTACTTTCTGTAATCACTGGTTCGTTGTTGTTCAGGCGTATTAGGGTCATTGAGCAGGGTTTCTGCTACTGCTTCGATAACTGGTCGGTTAGCATTCGCTTCAGGGTATTTTGTCCACTCCTGATTTATACGTTGCTCAGCCTGGTCTCCAACGAGCGCACCGCAAATTGAGACGATTTCACTAACGAGTACACTGTTCTGTTGCTGAGTCGTTGAACCTCCGCCAGAAAGCAAGCAGGCGCTGAGAGGCAGGGAACAGAGGCTTACGATAATGGCTGAGCGAAAGTGAGTTTTCATATTGATCCTTATTGTCTGGCTATTGCAGGAATATCTTAGTATGGAATTATATTGCGAGATCTGCTTGACGACCAGCAAGATTCGTCATAATAAGAAGCTTTTAACACTTTCTAACAGTTGACTAACTACAATTTTGCAGCATTCCCATATATTATATGCTCACGAGAACGATGTCGTGGCGTGAATGTCATAAGCTATATGGCTTTGGGCATCGCTCATGAATAATGAATACTGTAATAATACAATCAAACAGGATGAATATAATGAACAAACTGATTTTAGCACTAGGTTTATCAGCTACTGTTGCCCTAAGTGGGTGTACTACATTCGATGCCTACACTGGTGAACAGAAAACAACAAGTACAGCCAAAGGTGCTGGAATTGGTGCGGGTGCAGCCCTGGTTCTTTCCTATCTGGCAAATAAGGATAAATCCAGCAGTGAACGCAAGAAGCGTATGTTGCGAGATGCAGGTATAGGAGCCATTGTAGGTGGCGGTGTTGGGTATTATATGGATACTCAGGAGGCTAAATTACGTAAGCAGTTACGCAGTACTGGAGTAAGTGTTCAGCGTGATGGCGATAATATCAACCTCATTATGCCGGGTAATATTACATTCCCTACAGC
>JBFHVK010000271.1:0-3823 GCA_041589615.1 Gammaproteobacteria bacterium
ATTCGCCCCCAGGTGACGACGCCACTCTCCTGCGCTTTCAGCACTCAGAGGAACCTCTACTCGCTGAAAGCTGAATGGCTTCCCAAGTAACTGTTCTATCTGGGCGCTCAGGCTGGCAATCATGACCTCAAGCGAAAATCTCAGGTTCACCGGCAGATCACCGGTCACAGGGGCTACCCGGACGATACAGAGGTCATCGTGAACATCGGCACGCAGCTGAAACCGGCTCCGAACCAGAACGCGGTAACGGTTTGCTGTCGCGAGGGCTTCACCGAGGGTCCGGCTGCATAACAGCGCACCCGCCATCATCCCCCATCGGGAGAGATTCAGAGCCACCCCCAAGCGCAGCCCAGCATCAGGAAGCTGTTTGAGAAGCCGGGCAATATTGCGGTGAACAATATCGAACTGGCGATTTGAGAGCCTCAGCTCAGTATCGTCGAGGCAGTTGTCCGCCAGCCCGGTCCCCAACAGCCAGCTGCGCATTGGGATACCGTGCTCGTCCATAAAGCAGCGGATGAGCTGCAATTCCGCTGCCGGATATACCGCATTATGTTCAGTTTCAGACACTCTACCGCCCCAATTCGGCCAACAACATAGGTTTTAAGGCCATTATATAAACAATAACAACCTTATAACCCACCAATTGAGTAGAGTGAAACCCGCCGTGAGACTCACCGATGAGGGTGTTATGCCAAATAACGTTAATAACGATGCTGCCAGTATTGAAGCCATCCGGACTGTCATCCGTCGTGCCGGAGACGACGCTCGTCAACGCTACCCGGTTTTAGCCAACAATAACCTGATGGGTATGAGCATATTCCTGGTATCTGTCGCCGGTATTCTTGGCTGCGGATGGGCCTGGCTCGAAGGTGTGATGCCTGCCTGGCTCTGTATTCCCCTGGTTGCCATACTCACGTCATTCCTCCACGAGCTGGAGCATGATCTGATTCACTGGCAGTATTTCAAAAACAACAAAGCGATCCACAACCTGATGCTGTTAGGCGTATGGATATTCCGTCCCGGCACGATTAATCCGTGGATCCGCCGCCGGCTGCACTTCTTACACCACAAAACGTCAGGCACCGCGGAAGATCTGGAAGAGCGCGGCATAGGCAACGGCCACCCTTACGGTTTCGTGCGTTTCTGGGTAATGATGGATACTTTTACGGGTAACCTGCTGAGGGTCTGGATGTTCCTGCCAGCTGGACGCCGCTGGCATTCAGCAAAGCGTATTATTGCCTCGAATATGCCCTTCGGTGTGATCACGGCCTTTGTCTGGTACAGCTTTTTACTGATTCAACTGATTAATCTGCTGGCAATGCCATTCGGCGGCTCTGCACCTGAAGCCCTGCTTAGCTACGCAGACGCTGTTACACCACTGATCGTTATTCTGATCGCACCATTTTATCTGCGCTCCTTCTGCCTGAATTTTATCAGTTCGAACATGCATTATTATGGTGGCGTCGACTCACTACTGAATCAGACCCAGGTATTGAACGACTGGCGCTTCCTACCATTTCAACTGTTCTGCTTTAACTTTGGCAGCACCCACGGCATTCATCATTTTGTGGTGGGCGAACCCTTCTATATCCGCCAGTTAACCGCCAAAGCAGCACATCAAGCCTTCCGCGAACACGGAGTCCCATTTAACGACTTCGGGACATTTGCGCGGGCGAATAAGTTCGTCCCTGACGCTATCTGATATTCTTCCGGATAGACCATTGTGGTAAGCTAGCTTGATTGAAAATCATACAGGGATGTATGAGCAGGCTTTCGCTATGGAACTCTATGCAGTTCCCCAATCTGCTTCTTACTTCCTGCACAGGGAGTAAGCACAGAGATGTTATCCAACCTACGCCACTGGCCGATTTGGGCCTTCCTTTCCCTCCTATCTTTGCAAGTAAACGCCGAAGGTGGTCGCGTCGATTACGACCTTGATAACGACGGTCTGATTGAGATCAACGACCTTGCCGATCTGGATGAAATCCGAAATCACCTTGATGGTAGCGCTCTCTATGGAGACAACAACGGATGCCCTGAAGATGGCTGTAATGGCTTTGAGCTAACGGCTAATCTGGATTTCGATACCAATGAAGACGGGCAGATAAATGAGCTGGACAGATACTGGAATGAGGGGGAAGGCTGGAAACCAATAGGAAGCGATCTTAATTCTTCATTTGCTAGTACATTTTCTGGCAATGGACACGTGATACGCAACCTATATATCAATCGTCCAAGCACAGATAGGGTAGGGCTTTTTGGCTCTATAAAAATCTCACCAGAAATGTCCAAAAACAGTATTACTGATCTTGTAATTTCAGGAGGATTAAATTATGTATCAGGGGATCGCGGAGTTGGGTTACTTTCAGGCGAGATCGTAAATTACCATATAGAAAACATCCTGGTTTCAGGAAATGTATTCGGCGATGACGGCGCTGGCGGAGTGACCGGATTTCTCAGCATATCTTCTGCAAAAAACTTGTATTCAAACGCAAATGTAAATGGGAGAATTCTGATTGGTTCAGTACTAGGTTCTATTTCCAGATCGCAAGTAATGTCGACTCTGTCTTTAGGATCAACCACCACTTCGGGAGAACATAAACCTGTAAATGGAATAACTGGTTGGATATCAGATCACGATAGTTCTGTCATTGTATCTAGCTATTGGTCGACAGATACAAACAATGAATCATTAAACAATGAAGTAACAGAATCAGTTTTCGGGGTTTCAGAAGAAGAACTAAAATGCCCTGTTTCAGCAAACGATGAGAGTTGCACCTCCACAGGAAAAGTTCTCTACGAAAATTGGGATTCAACTTTCTGGAATTTTTCAAATAAAGATAACCTCCCTAGCATCAAGATCGGTGACACGTTTTACAAACCAAACGATGCTCCTGTAGTGACTCTCGACATGTACCAGAATGGCGTTAGCCAAAGCAGCCTAGTCGAAGGAAATGGAGATGTGAAAATTTACGCTAATATCAGCGATATTAACCTAACAGACCAACACCTCGTTTCGTGGCGCTTAAACTTCTCACCCACAAATTTATCCTTCGCTAATCCAATAGTATTTTCATCTGATGGACTACCTCCCGGGGATATATCTGTCACCGCCATTGTAACTGACAGTGGCGTGCCTTCCATAACCACAACAAGTACACTGTCCACAAGAGTCATTTCTGATAAGAAAAGCTCTGGTGGAACATCTACCTTTGACCTATTTCTATTCTTATTACTTCTTTATTTATCACGTAGGAGGCCTGATTTGGCACACTCGACTGTTTCCACCCTTAACAGGGGATGAGACACTCATCCCCTGTTTTTTTATGACCACCATACGGAGTTCCTGCATGTCACTGCCTGAATCACTTCGCCCGGGCCTGAAACTGCCCTTAGTTGTCGCGCCAATGTTTCTGGCCTCTGGTCCTGCACTGGTTACCGCATGTTGTAAATCTGGGGTGATTGGTACATTTCCCGCGCTGAACCAACGTTCAAGTGAAGGACTGGATCAGTGGCTGACCCAAATCCGTAGCGACCTGGATGCGTGGGAAGCGGAATCCGGAGAAACGGCTGCTGCTTTTGGCGTCAATCTGGTTGTGCACAAAAGCAACGCACGACTGCAGGAAGACCTGAAAATTATCGTTAAGCATAAAGTGCCCCTGGTCGTTACTTCGCTTGGCGCCGTACAGGACGTTGTCGATGCCGTTCACAGCTATGGCGGAGTAGTCTTCCACGATGTCGTTAACGCCCGTTTTGCCCGCAAAGCGGCGTCTGTTGGTGTCGATGGTCTGATTGCTGTCGCTGGCGGGGCCGGAGGTCATGC
>JBFHVK010000272.1:0-3804 GCA_041589615.1 Gammaproteobacteria bacterium
TAGTTTTGCGATTGCAGGTACTGTTGATAAAGACCAAGTATATCGTTTTCATCATCTATAACCATAATTGTATGGTTCTCGGCAACAGTTGCTGATTTATTTATATTTATATTTATATTTGTTTTTGTATCGCCAGGTTCAGCGCTAGCTGAGGCTTCAATTGATGCAGTAGAAACCGGAAAATATATTTCGAATCTTGTGCCTGCACCTACCTCACTATCTGCTTTTATCATACCCTTGTGGCTGTCGATGATTGTGTGAACAACAGACAGGCCAAGTCCTGTACCCTTGCCTACTTCCTTGGTTGTAAAAAAGGGATCAAATATTCTATCTAGAATTGATTCGGGAATTCCTCCGCCGTTATCATTAATAGTAAGAATGGCACATTTTGATGTTGCTGAGGATATGTCACCTGGACATGAATCTGTAACTGATAGATCTATGTTAATTTCACCTTCATCATTATCAATTGAATGATATGCGTTAGTGCATAAGTTTAATATTACCTGGTGTATCTGTGTTTCATCACCATAAATGACAATGTTTTCATTATTACTGTTATAGTTAATTCTGATGTTTGCTGGAATGACTGAGCGTGCCATTTTAACTGCATCTTTGACAACATCACTCATACAGATGTTTTTGAAGTTTTCAGTTTTGATGCGACTAAAGGAAAGTATCTGTTTTACCAGGTCTGCCGCTCGTGTAGATGAATTCAATATTGTCTGGATGTTTTTATGAACCGGGTCAGTGTCAGGTAGTCTGTTATTGGCTAATTCTGCATTGCCTATTATAACATTGAGTATATTGTTAAAATCATGTGCTATTCCACCAGCAAGTGTGCCTAGTGATTCCATTTTTTGTGAGTGCAGAAGCTGCTTTTGTGTCAGGTCGAGTTCGCGTGTTTTGTCTTCAAGGCCCTTATTTAGATTTTGTTCTCTTTGCAATGCATCTTTAAGGTTTCGTGTGCGTTGCTCTACAATTTTTTCCAGATCCCTGTGCGTATTTTTTAGTTGTGTATTTATCTGTTGTCTTTCTCTTACTACAGCATTCAGTATAAATATTGTAATGGATGTTGCAGCTATAAAAATCTGTAATTCAAGTAATGAGTTTACCGACTGAGTAGCAGAAAATGGTCCAATGCCCATGGCGGTAGCAAATACTGTGGTAAATGACACCACAATTATACTCATGAAGGTAACTAGTTCGCATAAGCGAAGTACTGACCATATCAGTATGGGGACTACTAGAAATAGAGGTAATTGATCTGAAAATGTCAGGTCAAAAAATTGTAGACAGGCTAATACACTAAGGCCAAGTGTAAGCGCATATATTACTAATTCTACTCTTCTGTGCCGCTTAAGGCTGCTTTTATTGCTATTAAAGTAACTGAGTAGTAGTGGCGTGAACATCAGTATGCCAACGCCATCGCCTATGCACCATATAGACCAGGTTAAACTATAGTCCGACCATGGAATGAAACCAGCTATGGCTAATGAAGTAACACCAAATGATGCACTGATAGCAGAATTAAGTAAGACACCGTAGAGCAGAAAGTACACAATATGTGAACTCTCATGCATTGGGTTTTGTGTGTGCGTAAATTTGCGGATTAAATATGCGCCTAATAAAACACCTAGCGCATCGCCTGTTGCATTCATGCTTCCTGAAAACAGTGAAGATAAAATATTCTGGTAGGAATCAAAATCAATATAAGCTGAAACATTGCCGGCAAAAGCACCCAGGCATATACCCGGCCATAACCAGTAGCCTCTGAGTAAAACTGCAGCCAGGATGATGCCGGATGGAATCCATAGTGGCGTTACGTTTCCAGGTGGAACGGATATGAGTTGGCCAATTTTTGCGCTTACAAAATAAATAATAGCGAGAGTCAGTATCTCTGTGAAATAGCGTACGCTATATCTGACTGGTATTGTTTGTTCCACCTGTATTTAATATCCTTATACAATAGATTTTCAGGAATCAGTGCCTACATATTAGCGTCATTTATGTAGAGGCGTGCTTGAGTACCAAGTATAGACAATACAGACGCACTAGTATGGCTATTTTCCTAAGCCTGTACCTCTATTTGTTTCTCAAGAGAACTGCGTATGCTGTTCACGATTCTTACAAGATTCCCTTTATTTGCATCCGGTAAGGTCGATAGCTGCATCACTCTATCAGGGAAGCTGCTGGTGACATCAAGGCACTGCTGTAGTAGAGACTGTAACTCGTTTTGAGTGATGTTTGAGTGCCTGGCCAGTCTATGTATAGCCTCGTTCAGGCCTGTCGGTTTGTCACGCTTATCTAGAAATTCGCCATAGTTGCCAAAGGGCATAACCGAAAGCATATCGTGGATACTATAAGCTCGCATGGGTGTTGGGTCGTACACCGGTGTGAAGACAGCCCTCTTATCATCCAGTGTTAGTGATAAATTCTCCAGATGGAGGTCTCCATTTCCCGTCAGCAGAGACAGCAGCAGGCGTTTAAGCAGTTGCAGCTTACCCTGCTTTCTATCAGTCACTATATCCATTGGGCTTTTATCAATCGCTGTGGCAATTTTGTCATAACTGTAGCTATAGTGATGGGTAATACTTGCATCACCGGTCGCCAGTACCGAGTACAGCGTTTCAGTGAATAGTGGCGTATGCGATGGGCTGCGGTCGAATCGCTCAACGGCCAGCACGGGTATGCCACGCATATCGGAGAGCCAGTAACGAGGCACGTTGAAGCCTGCTTCCCGGTGTATATCGAGCGCCAGTGCTTCCAGTTCATTGATGCCGGGATATGAAGTGCTCTGTTCGAATTTTACTACGACATCGGTCATACCCGGCGCCAGGCCCCTGCTTGGCAGGCCGATGCGATTATCCCAGCCGGTTTCCGGGATGCTCAGCAGTATTTTAGGGATAGCACCTCCGACACTGGGTGTTGGCCCGATAATGCTAATCAGCTCATCAGCATCCTGGTCTAACCAGCTGAGCATTTCTTTAAGTGAGAAGCCAAAGTCGTCTGAAATTTCGAATAATTCGGCTGCCGGCGGCGTTGAGTACCATTGCAGGGCCTTTTCATCGTTTTCAAACACGTCCAGGTGGCCGATGGCTCCGTGACCGGCTATTTTCAGTATCTCCCAGTCGGCTTCCAGCCCTGATTGAGGTTGCAGGCCTTTTTTTGCCAGGTAGGACAGCACCAGCTTACGCTGGAAGTTATGCTCTCCTCTGGGCGGCACTAGTGACTGTACCGGGGGAAGAAAGTCGAAAAATTCGGTTCTGGGGCGGATAATGGTGCTTTCCTGGACGATTTCGGGGGCATATAACAGCCCAAGGCCAGGTTGGTTTAATGTGAGGTAGTCTAGTTCGTAGGTGAATCGGCACTCGGACTCGGTAAGATAGAGTCGGCCCATTTTAACGGGCTTGCCGGACAGGCGTGTCCAGATAACGGCTTCTTTATCGCGTGCCATAACGGCCTTATTCGAACAGTGAGCCGCTATTAATCTTGTTCATAATGGGCTCATCCGGGCAGAAACAGAGTTTCAGGCCGACTATACTGGCCAGCTTCTGTAAGCTGGATAAATGCATATCACCGGCTTTTTTGGCTCTGGAAAGGCTCTCGGCGGATATGCCTGCACGCTCAGCCAGGTCTTTTTGCCTGAGCCCCTTACGTTTTGCCATTTCAAGGATCTGGCTAAGTAGCTGGGTGGTAATATTCATAAAATTGACCTACATCTCAATACCTGTAGAGATATTAGAATTAATTGATATATTTGTCAATTATGTCACTTAATTTGTAAGTCAATTTATATATAGA
>JBFHVK010000273.1:0-3791 GCA_041589615.1 Gammaproteobacteria bacterium
ATCCACCCGTCCACCTTCAAGAACGGTAAATAAACTAGTCAGGAAAATAGCGGTATTATCTGACTCAATGTTTGAGATAGACGACTTTACATCAGTGAGGCGGGACGCTATTTCTAGCATGGCCCTACGCCGTAGGATGCAGGCCAACGGGTTTTCTATTGGTGATTTATCCGTAGACGTTAATTCTGGTTATACGATTGATACAACGGGTTCTAATGACCTGTTTGATGCTACAAACATGACAGCATTGGAAAACCAAAGAGCGAGCATTGTGGTTATCCGAGGCGGCACAAATGATGTTATTCAGGAATTAACAATAGATTCGACGTGGTTTACCAATTTCAAAACCCAATTAACCACTATTCTAGGGTGGGATGCCACAGAGGCTATTGTTGTTAGTTCTGTACCCGGACAGTCAGTGTGTAATTCTGTTGCGCACAACGCAACACGACAAGCCAATTTATTACAAATAAATGACTATATGTCTCAACTTCCAGCGTGGAACAGTAAAGTATACTTCCATGACGTATATACAGAATTGGGCGGCGAATCTCCGGCTGATGATGTTTTTCTAGGTCAAGAGCTAGGAAATAATAATAATGTCCATTTCGCTGGTAAAGGACACGAGATCAACGGGACTGGATTGGCTGATTTCATATTAGAGAATATTTTGTGATATTCGATGGATTACTATTTAACAATAAACCCGATTTAAACTTAAATAGAATCCCCCATATCAACGAAAACACCATATTTACCAATAATCAATTAGATGAAGTCAAACTGAGAGATCGCATAAGAAACGCCTCAAATGATCTTTACTTAATTGATGTGGAAAGCCCTAACTATAGGGATGAGATATGGAACGGCACAGGCTACGACATTAATCAACAGACTAATTTAGATATTAGTATTGATTTATACAAACGTATCTCAGAAGTCATTAGAGATGAAAGGCCCGGTTTTAGGTTTGGGTTTTATGATGTCCTCCCACAGTTTAAATATTGGCGAAGGTCATTCATCTGGAAGGCCCGAAACGATTATTTCAAGGATTTATCTAAATACGTCGATGTGGTGTTCCCAAGTTTATATACATATTACCAGAACCAACAGGGTTGGATAGACGTAGCTCTAGATAATATTAACGAAGCAAAGAAATACAGCAGGCCCATATATGTTTATTTGTGGCCCATGTACCACGATTCTACACAGTTTAAAAACCAGTTTATTGAGCCTGACTTCTGGCGATTACAGCTAGAAACCTGTCTAACCCATGCAGATGGAATAGTCTTATGGGGTGGATCAGGTATTGAATGGGATGAACTATCGCCCTGGTGGCAAATAACCAAAGAATACATATGAGAACCGGAAGACCAACTAAATACAGGCCAGAAATGTGCGAGAAGGTTATAGAGTTCATGGCACAGGGCTACTCTAAAGAAGCTACAGCGGCCCATTTAGAGATAAGCAAAGACACTCTTTACGCATATATAGAGAAATATCCCGAATTTTCAGACGCCGTAAAAGAAGGTGAGATTAAATCTAGGTTATTTTGGGAAAAGCTGGGTATAGATGGCGTTAAGGGAGAGATTCAGGGCTTCAACGCTACAACATGGATTTTCAATATGAAGAACCGCCACGGCTGGCAGGATAAGCAGGCGGTCGAGCACAGCGGTCAAATGAAGGTCAAGATAGATTCTAAAGATGCGGGAGTCCTTTAAACTCACAAAGAAGCAGAACGAGGCTATAAGCCTGTTCTCGTCTTCTGCTATGTTCTATCTGTTGTTTGGGGGTTCTAGGTCAACTAAGACCTTCACAATCATAAGAACGATAGTTATTAGGGCTTTAGCGGCGGCCAACTCAAGGCACGCTGTATTAAGGTTTAGATTCAACCACGTTAAAACATCGGTAATACATGACACTTTCCCCAAGGTTATGCGATTGTGTTTTCCTGACATCCCCTATGAGATCAATAAAACAGACTGGTACGCTGAGTTCCCTAACGGGTCACAGGTCTGGTTTGGCGGATTGGATGACAAGGAACGCACAGAAAAGATACTGGGTAACGAGTATGCGACGATCTTCTTGAACGAGATCAGCCAGATATCTTACTCAAGTTATCTATTAGTCATTACTCGACTAGCTCAGAGAGCTTATTACGAGGTTAATGGAGAACAAAAGGAATTGAGGCTAAGGTTTTTCCTAGATGAAAACCCACCATCTAAAGGACACTGGTCGTATAAGTTATTTATAGACAAGAAAGCCCCTGACACACGCCAACCTGTTAAGAATCCGGATAATTACCAGTATTTACTGATGAATCCAGCGGATAACGCTGAGAATCTTGCAGATGCGTATTTGGAGAGCCTTCAGAACTTACCTAAGAGGCAAAGAGATCGATTCTGGTCTGGTAAGTTCGGCGACGACACAGAAAACGCGCATTGGTCTGAGTCGATCATAGAGGCTTCACGAGTTACAGAAGTTCCTGACTTTGTGCGGATAGTGGTCGCTGTAGACCCATCGGGAGCTGATGACCAAGACAACGCGGACAACGACGAAATAGGGATAGGAGTAGCAGCCTTGGGTACTGATGGGATTGGTTATGTCCTTGAAGACTTAACCTTGAAGGCTGGCCCTGCCAAATGGGGCAAGGTTGTAGCGAGTGCTTATGAAAGACATCGAGCCGATAGAGTTATCGGGGAGCAGAACTTCGGCGGTGCTATGGTCGAGTTTGTTGTGAAGACAGCAGACCCAAATATCAGTTACAAGTCTGTAACGGCTTCGAGAGGAAAAGTAGTGAGGGCGGAACCTATCTCGGCACTACACGAAACAGGCAAGATTAAGTTAGTCGGAGAGTTTCCCGACTTAGAAGATGAATTAATGAGCTTTACAACTACGGGCTATATTGGTGAGAAATCCCCAAATAGAGCTGATTGGTTTGTATGGGCATTTACTGAATTATTCCCCGGCATGGTAGAAGACGACAAACAAGAAGAATTTACCACCTATCAAACGATGGGCGGTCACTGGATGAGTTCATGAAAGACGACGACATTTTAAGAGAAGCCAAAGATGAAGTTAAAACCTGTATCGATGGCTGGTCTAAGAATATTGAGTTATCCCGTGATGACATTCGCTTCTTAAACAACGACCAGTGGCCCGACAAGACAAAAAGGGAGCGCGAGGCAGAGGGTAGACCTTGTTTGACGTTCGATCATCTTAATCAATCTGTCAGGCAGGTTATCGGTGATATCCGTCAAAACTCTCCATCTATCAAAATTCGCCCGGTCGAGAATGATAACGAGAAAGTCCCTAATATTGCAGGAACTAGAGACTATTCTAAGGCTGACGTTTACGAAGGGATTATCAGGAATATCGAGTATTCCTCTAACGCATCGATAGCTTACGACACAGCAGCAGAACAAGCGGTACGGGGTGGATTTGGGTTTATTCGCTTATTGACTGAATATTCTGATGATTCGGCCTTTGAGCAAGATATAAAGATTAAGCGGGTTAGGAACCAATACAGTGTTTATTTAGACCCTGATTTTACTGAACCAGACGGATCAGACGCTAATTTTGGTTATGTGATTGAAAGAATCACTAAAGACGAGTTTGAAAGACGCTACCCAAAGAAAGAGTCAGGAGATTTTGAGAGAAACGCAGGCGATCATTATTGGTATGAAAAAGACCACGTAAGGATAGCGGAACGGTTTAAGCGTGTCCCCGTTAAAAAGACCATTTGCTTAATGTCGAATGGCGAAGTCATGGACAAGGAAAAGATAGAGCCG
>JBFHVK010000274.1:0-3774 GCA_041589615.1 Gammaproteobacteria bacterium
AAAAGATGATGTTCAAATATTTTTCATCGCAATAATAATTATCTGCAATGCTTCCTGTTCGCTTTACCCAAACATCAAATTTAATCATCTTATTTCTACCTAAAAAATCAGCCAACACATAACAAGGCAATTAAGCGGGACGCAAAAAGCGCGTCGCGTTATCAAAGTACGTTATGTGTTAAAAGCAACTAGCTTCTGTTGCAATTCTCGAAGTTCTCTTTGCTTTCTAGCTATCTTGGTTCTAATAGACTTACTAACCCAATCAACTGCATCTTGTCTTGTCATAAAGACATTCTTTTTGTCTGGCTCACCTTCCTTATTTAGCCACATCTCTTTAAAATAAATTTTGTGATGTGTCTCACAATGAGATGGGTATTCAACCTCACCCGCTATCTCAGTCTTTATAAGGACAAGATCATCATCTTCGTATACTTCACGTTCAATCTCTCGTAAAGGTATAATCACGTCTTGGTTAGTGACCGCAAAACACATAACAACGTGTTCGTTTTGACCTGCTAGGTCGGCGCTTGCGGTTGTTTCAGTTGTTTCGTTCATCTTCATAGTCTCCCGTGGTTATCTGTTCGCAGGCAACACAGCTAAGGCGTTATGTATTCAATACCTCATACAAATTAACACCAATTATCACCATGATAAATAGCAGTATGCCAATGGCAACAGCTCTAGCCAAATACTCTATATCATTCATCCGCTTCGCTCCTTCAATTGAGCGGTTTCGCCGCCGCTTAATTCAAGCGATACCCGTTAACTTGATCGTTAAAATAATCGAATGCCCCCTTCGATGAATGGGCCGTTAAACCCTTTTCCTTCTTCCCGATAGCTGGCACTGGAATCGTGTTTTAGGCCGATATCGAGATAGGCCTTCCGGTACTCCGTTCGCCACTTGATGCCGTAAGTTCCATGGGGTGACAATCCTTTATAGTCGTCAACTGTTTGTGTGTCGTCAAATGCGAAGAACCCGCCAAATACATACAGGCCGTCTTTCGCTGATACAGGGGCGGAAAGACATAACAAGAATGCAAGTATGTATTTCATGGTGGGTATCTCCGTGTTAGCTGTTGTAGATTTTCAAAAGGTGTTTTGCTTGATGCATCGCATCATCACGTGCGTGGTGATAGGTTCCTTCGCGTGTGTCCTCTTGAATTTCTGGAAACATAGATTTTATTGTTCGGTAACAACGATCATCCCAGAACATCCATGGAGCTTTGATATCGCAGGCTTCATACGCGGAGCGAAGGATAACGTTGTCAAAGGCGGCACCGTTGCCCCAGATTTGCGGGTTATTGTATTTATTAACCCATTGGGTAAATCGATTAAGAGCTTCGACGATATGTAGCCCGGGTACAGCCGATAATTCTGTTCGGGCTTCTTCCCCTTGTGATATCCACCAGCGGAGGGTGTCGCCATTTACGACCAGTCCTTGTTTTATACAAGACTGTGGGTTAACGGCTTCGTAAAAGAAGTCCTGGTTAAGGCCGTCTGGTGTAAAATGGCACGCGCCGATGGCGACGATGACCGAGTTTGGTTCAGTGCCGAAAGTTTCCAGATCGACCATTATATTGTGTTCTTTGAGGTGAAATTTCATTTTTGTCCTTTACGTATTTAAAAGAGGCGTGATCTGGTCAGGTTAGTGCAAAGGCCGTAACGGGCCTGACCGGATCTAACGACTGCCCGGGCCGTAAAAGGCTCCCGTTACAGCGATTCCAGCATTTTTTCGAGTGCGTCGATGTCCATTTCTTCCATGGCCGCATCTTTCTTGCGGTTGATAAGCTCCATGACTTTCTGCTTTTTCGCACGTGTTTCTTGTGCTTTTTCTGCAGATTCGCGCTCTTTCAGGCGGACGTCGATAATGTGTTTTACGAGATCAAATTTCAGTTTCAATGTTGCTGTTTCTGCAGTCGTTGAACTGGGCGTAGTTGTTACGAAGTCTTCATCGCTATCGGTGTTCCGAATTTCTCGATTCAGTGTTTTTGCCAGATCATTCAGGTTGGCGGCATGTGAATGGGTTAATGGCATATCCCAGAGGTCTTCAGTTGTGATTCGACCGATGCCGGGCATTTCGAAACGTAGTTTCTTGCGTGCGGCTCTTTCAAAAATATTCATGTGGGCTCCTTAGAAGTTGATTCGAATAGTACGATTGACTGCACCAGCGACTTGGCACAGTACAGAGTTGCGTTGAGTGGATGAAAATCCAATACCACTTAGTTGGTGTTCAGAAGTAGGGGCTTTGAGTTTGGTTCCCAGTACTTCGAACACTTTGCGGTGTTCCGTGAGCTCAGGGCGAAGGAATTCGTTATAGAGTCCACGTGCGGGTTCTGGGTTGTTGCAGCCTTCCAGCATAAAGAACCAGTGCTTGTTACCCTGATCCATGTCGTCCCAATGGTTGGGAGATAGCATTACCGCGTTAACAGGCAACATTCGGTGGGTGCTGACACCCCAGACAGATTTGCTGGAAGTACTGCTATCGATTTTGCCGTGAACCGTGAGCCCGGTGCTAGGATCGAAGTCAAAAGTGGCGACGTCAATATTTTGTTCCCCACGGACTGGTCTGTCATACACGAACTTTTCTATTTTACCTTCGTACTCAATTTCCAGTTCGAAGCCTTCGTTGTCGTGTGCGCGTTTCATGTAGTTGTTTACATACAGACGATAAGTGCCAGGTTCGATTCCGTCTTTTGAACGCCATGTGATGTTTTCAACAGGGGCGTCGGATATACGTCCACCAGCGTTCATATCGACATCGAGGACGGCTTTGCTCCTGCGTCCTTCCTTGTTTCTGTAATAAATGTGTTCGCCAGATGGAGTTTTTAGGTGGATATCGAGATCATCATGGTTAAACCAAGCGAGGGAGCAGCGGAGTGCGCCGGTTACATCGCCACCAGCGGCTTTGACCTTCTCTTTGATCGAGTCAGTGACTTCACCGTTATAGCTCCATGAGAAGTTGTTATCCCATTTAAGAATATTAGGGGCTTCGTCGTTGCTGGGGGCGATTAAGCTGACCAGGTTGTTGGCGTGATTGTTTTCCAGCAAAACAGATACACTGGTAGCGTTAGGCAAAATACGTTCTACGAAATCATCGATGTTGACTTCTTCGACTTTTGAGAACTTTTTCGCATCAATGGGCGCTTCATTGCGCATTTCATCGAAAACGCCCATGGCTTTTTTCGTACTGCGATTGACAAACAGTAGATTGTTTACTGTGATGTCATCGATAGTTGCATAACGGCGTTGTAATGCGTCATGTAGACCCAGTTCCGTGAGCTTTTCTTCTGCTTTGTTGATCATGCCGGGGGTTACAATGGCTGAAGTCCGCTTGTAATTGGCAGGTGCCACCTTGTCTTCGAACGATTTGACTGCTTTATCGAGCTCAACCCCAGTCGATATATCGTCCAGCAGTGTGCCAATGACTGTGTTGCGGAAACGGACCTGTGGTCCTAAATGTGCAACATTGCCCCAAAGAAACAGGTCCTTGCTGGTGTTAGAGTCAATGCTGTCATACTGTTTTTTCATCTGCATGAACTGTTTGACTGTTTTCAAGTGTTCTTCGCCCCGATACAATGAGTTTTGATCGATGAGTTCTTTCACGATTTGTGCAGATTCGAGAGTTAGTTCCTTCATGCTGCGACGAAATACGTCGTAGCTGGCACGAGCATAACCCAGATCGCGGTCACGTGTAGCTTTTGCAACGAACTTAGCGGGAAGTGCGAAGTGGAAGTGGTCCCAACGACCCGCATGATGCGTATCGAAGTTATGGTC
>JBFHVK010000275.1:0-3737 GCA_041589615.1 Gammaproteobacteria bacterium
AAAGGTACAGGTGAACGCTCCGCCGTACAGGAGCTGCATCAGGATTATGGGCTGGATGTGCTGAGTATTATCGGCATGGAGCATCTTATCCAGTACCTTAAGGATAAGGGCGATGAGGAAATGCTGGACGCGATGACGTTTTATCGTACGCAGTATGGGGTTTAGTGTTAACTAGAATTAATTTCTGCGGAATCACCACGAATGCTGTTTTACTACAGTGAATGCTGTTGGTGGTGTCAACACAGGGGACAGAGCTCATAAAGCGGAGGTCTGTCCACGGGCAAATGAATCTGTCAGCGCTATTGATAGATATGCCGGAAATGAATTATTGCCTGTCTCTCCCTCGGGGACAGAACTCGCTTTATGAGCTCTGTCCCCATATTTGCAACCACGCGAGCATTAGTACCCAACATTTTTAGCTATGGAGATTCTCACGAACCACACGGTTAGCTAACCAATAATCAACTTCAATCCAATCAGCAGGGTAACCACTTCGTATGTGATCTTAATTAGCCGATTACCCTTAATAATCGCCATATGCGCTCCCAGATACCCCCCCAGCAGCGACCCA
This sequence comes from Gammaproteobacteria bacterium, assembly GCA_041589615.1. Classification (GTDB taxonomy): domain Bacteria; phylum Pseudomonadota; class Gammaproteobacteria; order SZUA-229; family SZUA-229; genus SZUA-229. Next base: position 572 of record JBFHVK010000275.1, read on the forward strand.
AGCAGTAATGCCGGTATCCACTCCCAGTGAATATCACTTAAAAGCCCCAGCGTTATGGCCCCTGAACCATTCCAGAATATACCCACCAGAATGAGCGTATAGGCCACTGCCATCTTGTAATCCAGGCCAAACCAGCGCACCAGCCAGAGCGTGACAAACAGCCCTGTGCCAGAGGTCAGTGAGCCATTGAGAATACCAATTAGAAAGATCACTGCTCCGCCAATAAGCATTCCCTGGCGATCACGGTTTTTTAGCGCAATCACCTGACCCAGGTCTGCCGACAGCCAGGAATAGATGCCCAGACCCATGGTCAGCACACCCAGCGCAATCTCTGCCCCCCGATCCGGCACCTGCAGAATTACACTGGCGCCGATAATGACACCCGGCACTCCTGATAACAGAATAAACAGGGCAAACTTTCGCTCGAGTCGGCTGGAACTAAGGTGCCTGACAGTTGCTCCAACTCCCAGGGCGACACTTGCCACTTTATGCGTTGCCAGCGCAAGACTAAAAGGCAACCCGAGGAAGATGAGTGCCGGTAACTGGATCAGGCCTGCGCCACCACCGGCCAGTGCAGAAAAAAAGTTCGCCAGAAGAGAAATTAGAAACAGCAGGATTTGATCGGTTATATCTGTCATCAGGTTAACTACAACTCATAAAAGTGGCCGCCTATTATAGTGTTTTGCCTTAGATTTCATAAACTTCTCCGGCAAAGCTCGTAATAGATGTATATACTCAATACTACAGAAACTAATGTCGCTACATCAGCGGATAACTGCTTAAGTAAGAATGTGACTCTAATGGACAATACTACAATTTTTTCATACACACGAAGACTCACTGCTATCATCGCTTGCCTGATGATATTACCAGCGGCAGAAGCTGGCCTGCATAAGTGGGTAGATGAACATGGTCAAACTCATTATGGTGATCGGATTCCTCCCAAATACATGAAGAAGGAGCACTCCACCCTGAATGAACAGGGCGTTCAGTTACGCACCAATAAGGCAATGAAAACAGAGGAACAGCTTCAGGAAGAGGAAGAACAGCGTAAACTTAAGATCGCTAACGACAGAAAGCTCCTGATAGAACAACGCAAGCAGGCGCTTCGTGACCGTGTATTACTTGATACATTTACCACCGAGAAAGATCTGGCGATTGTCCGCGATGAACGTATCGAAGCCATCGACTCCCAGATATCCCTGGCACAGACGCTTATAAAAAATGATGAGAGAAAACTCGCAGATGTAAAACAGCGTATTAAGGAAATTGAAGCATCCGGACGTGAAGCTCCTGAAAACCTTCACAAGGAAGTTTTAACCGTTAGCCGCCAGCTCGAAAACAACTACGCTTTCATCGAAGACAAAAATAACGAGCGCACAAACATCCTGGAAACATTTGAAGAAGATGTAAAACGTTTTCGCGAACTGATGAAAGCCAAACACGAAAGACAGTCTCAGCAATAAGCCTCAGTGGTTTGAAACAGCAACGCCTCGATACCATCATAAACAGTCTCAGGCAAAGACAGCCTGACCTGACTATCATGATGGAGAATGTCACCAGACCTCATAACCTCGCTGCAGTAGCACGCACCGCAGATGCCATTGGCCTTCTTGATATTCATGCAGTTACCGAACGCAAGTCTATTAAACTTACCAGCATGTCTGCATCGGGTGTGAAAAAGTGGATCAGTGTCCACACACATGCTGATACCGAAACTGGCATACACTCTTTAAAACAGCAGGGTATGCAGATAGTCAGTAGTAGCCTGAATGACAAAGCACTGGACTATCGCGAAATAGATTACACTCAACCCACTGCCATTATTATGGGCACTGAGCGTGAAGGTACAAGCGAGCGAGCCATCGAACTTTCTGATGCACATGTTTTTATTCCCATGAGCGGACTCGTTCAGTCACTCAACGTATCTGTAGCCAGCGCATTAATTCTGTATGAGGCCTATCGACAACGACTGGCTGCAGGCAAGTACGAAACAAGACAGCTTGATGATGCGCGTTATTTCAAATTACTATTCGAATGGTGTCATCCGAAGATTGCGCGTTATTGCCAGCAGAAAAAACTTCCCTACCCTAAGATAAACGAACAGGCTGAAATTCTTGAAGCCATCGCTGATAGCACCACGCACAGTGATGATTCATTTACCGAGTGGCTTAAACTACATTAATTTATATCCAGCTTGTGCCCAATAGAGACTTACCACTAATCAATTAGTACTGGTATCTCTCTAAATAAGAGCTATATATCCTTGATCACACATCTAGTAGATTTATAAAAAGCGTCATCATAAAATGGATATTTCTAAATCAGTCGATATATACAAACAGTGCAAGCATCCCTTTATCACCACTACAGAATCTACAAATTTACTACTGGATGTTCTGGGTGACTTTAATCACGACTTTGCCCTACACACCAACTCAAAATTAATGTTTGATGGCTTACTCAGGCATTTTCTCGAGCTAACCGCATCTGAATATGGTTTTATTGGTGAACGACTTGTCCGTAATAACGGCGAACCCTATCTTAAAACGCACTCCATCACCAATATCGCCTGGGACGATGCCACCCGTCAGCTTTATGAAAAGCACGCCGAAAAAGGTATGGAGTTCGAAAAAATGAACAGCCTCTACGGACAGGTAATCTACAATGGACGCCCCCTTATATCTAATGACCCTGAAAATGATCCACGTGCATGCGGGCTACCCCATGGTCATCCTGCCCTGGATAGTTTTTTAGGCATCCCCCTGTTTATCGCAGATCAATATATTGGCATGGTTGGCATTGCTAATCGAACCGATGGTTATGACGAAGAAATCCTGCATTACCTTAACCCGTTAATTACCAGTACTGCAGCACTGATACATGCCGCCAGAATGGAAGACATGGCACGGCATGATTATCTAACCGGTGTATCTAACCGTCGCCTGTTCGAGCAGTTGGGATCAGCGGAAATTAGCGCACACTACAGACATAACAAACCACTTTCACTAATGCTCATAGATATTGATCATTTCAAAAACATAAATGATACTTTCGGTCATTCCTGTGGAGATCGTGCATTAATAAAAGTGGCAGAAATAATATCTACTCGTGTTCGCGCAGAGGACATTGTCGCCCGGCTCGGTGGTGAGGAGTTTGTTGTATT
>JBFHVK010000276.1:0-3713 GCA_041589615.1 Gammaproteobacteria bacterium
GGTACTTTATTTTCTGGAAATACTTTGAAAGGGTTGGAAAATTACAGACAGAACTTAGCGTCTGATGAATTTAATACTCACACAAACTTAATGAATACCCTAAATGATAGTCGTTTGAACCGTATAGCAGGATTAGCGGGAGCAGGTCAAACCTCAACGGCTCAGATTACTAACGCCGGTCAGAATTATTCTAATAACCTGAATCAAATCTACCAGAATCAAGGCGATATTAGAGCCGCACAAGCAACAGCGCCGGTTAATACATTCCTTCAATTCGCTAATGCGGGCGCTAACTTAGCGGGTGCTATGAAATGATTAGACCTATCTCACAACAGCAAGTCCAGAATATTAATAATCCTTACGGTAGCTCATTAGCTCGACTGTCTCAAACCTTCCAGAACATCGGCCAACAAAACCAGCAAAACCGGCTTATGAAGATGCAAGAGGAGCAACAGTTACTAGAGCGCAGGATTAAAACAGCCCCTATTGCTAAACAATTTGTAGATCAGGCTATGGCTTTACCAGAAGAGCAAAGGGCTGAATTTTTCCTACAAAATAAAGACACTATATCTCAATTAGGGTTTTATGATTACAGCGATATTAATCCGAATGACTTTAAGAACGAGACACTAGCACAGGTTAGCCAGCGTTTGGGGGCGATGACAAAACAAAGAAATGGAATGATTGGCAAGTCTGAAATACTTCCAGATGGAACAGTTATTCAGGTTACACCAAACGGGCCAGCGGTTTTCAGTCCAACAGGCGAACAACTACAAGGCGACTTAGCAAAACAGGCAATACTTAATGCTAGGAATTACGAAGTAGACCATGCTCAAAGCTTGTACGGTGGCAGAAGGCGAGGGGCGCTAGAGGTTGAGGGCGAGATTAAGCCAAAAACAGAAGCGGCTGTGGTTGCATCTAAAGAAGGCGCAAAAGCTAGTTCAGATGCGTTTGACAGGTTGCAGCAGGTTAAATCTTCAATATCAAACATAGATGAAGGCATAAAACTGATTGATGAAGGCGCTGAAACTGGCGTTGTACGTTCGAGGCTCCCAAGTGTTCGGGCTGCATCAGTTAAGCTTGACAACCTACAAAAGCGACTTGGTATAGACGTTATTGGCTCGGTTACATTTGGCGCGTTATCAGAAGCCGAATTAAAGTTAGCACTTGACACGGCTCTACCAATGAAGCTCGAAGGCGCTGAACTTAGAAAGTGGTTAGTAGAGAAGAAAGTAGCACAAGAGAAACTTGCTGCTTACTTAGAAGAAGCCGTCTCATTCCTTGGCATACCTGGAAACACCAAAAAAGACTGGCTTGAGCATCAGAAGCAAAAAGCCAACAAGCAAGAAGAAACTAAACCAGCAAATGAAGATAACGCGGCTATTGAGTGGGCAAAACAAAACCCTGACGACCCAAGAGCAGCTCAAATACTCCAGCTTAACGGTGCTAAATAATGAATTTTGACCCTGACGCATATCTAGCAAAAAAGCAAGGCTTTAATCCTGATGCGTATTTGCAGAAAAAAGGCGTTGTTAGTGAGCCAAAAGAGGAAGAGCCTAAAAACGATTCAATAGGAAAAGCCTATGGCATGAGTTTTCTTGATAATGCTCTTGTGAAAGGCATTATTAGACAAATCGCGCCAAGTGAGGAAGACGCTGAAAAAGCCATTGAATATATAACCAACACAAACGAGAAAAACACAGAGGCATTCAAGGTTGGTATAGGTCGAGGCTTAAAGGATAGATACGAAGGCACTAAGCAGCTTTTAACTCCCGACAACCCAGAAAGGGACGCAAAAATAAAAGCAGAGCGCGAAGCATACGAGCAAACAGAAATAGGAAAATCACAGCTAGGCGATACGGGACGATTCATAGGCGATACGGCCCCATTGATGGCGCTTGGTGGGCCTTCTAAGTCAGCACTTCAAAGAATTGTTACAGGCGGCGGCATAGGTGGCACTGTAGGTGCAACAGAATTTGTTGATGAAGACAAAAACGAAAGCAGAACAGAAAACACCCTTAAAGGGATAGCTACCGGCTTAATTATTGGCGGTACAGCGGAAGGCGTTATGCAGAGCGGTAATAAAGCTGTAAACGCATTAAGCGGCAAGTTTAAAAACAAGCAAACAGGCGAGCTAGTTTCATTATCTAAGAAGCATAATGTGCCTCTTTCATTTGGTGACATGAGTAACGGGCCTATTTCGCCAAAAGTTGAAACTTCTCTTGAATATGTGCCTGTTGTTGGTATGGGGGGATTCAGGCAAGTACAAGGCAAGGCGGCTGCACAATCAGCAGATGATCTTAAGTCTATGTTTTCCTCAAGGGTTAAATCAGGTGATCCTACCCAAATACCGCACACCAGCTTAATAAACAAACTAAATAAGAATAGAGAATTTGCGGGCGAAAGATATAAGAAAGTTTCCGAGTTAGCTGATCCAGCTGGAGCAATCCCCGCTTCCAATATGCAGAAAACAGCACAGGAAGCCATTAACAAGGAACTAGCAAGGGAGCCACACCTACAAGACGCTCAAATAATTAAAGTATTCGAGAAGTACGCGAAAAACCCGAATGTGAATTTTTCAGGTCTTAGAGAATTACGCTCAGAAGTTGGCGACATGGTTTCCGACTATTATAAGGGAACGAATTCGGTTGTAGGCTCTAAAGGCGTTGGCAAGCTTGAGAAACTTAAAAAGGCCATAGAAAAAGACCTTGAAACAGCGGCTAATTCTATGGGCGGGCAAGTCAAAGCATCATGGAAAAAAGCCGATAGTTTTTATAAGCGAAATGTTGTCCCTTACAAGACAGAAGCCGATATCAGACGCGCTATTGATTCTAAAAACCCTGATGAAATACTAAACACATTTATAAAGCCTGGTAAAAGGGATAGAGCTATGCGGCTTTATTCTAAGCTAGATAAAGAAGGTAGGGCTGGGGTGCGTTATTTAATGATTGATGACGCTATAGCAAAAGCCACAGACGAAAAAGGCATATTCCATCCTGCTAAGTTTGCGCTACAAATGGAACGCAACAGCGATCCAGTTAAAGTGTTTTTTAGAGGAAAGGACTATCAGGAAGTTAAAGGCTTTTCAAAGCTAATGAGACACGCTGAAAAGTCAGGGCGTTATATGGCCGATCCACCAACAGGCGCTAGAACAGTACCATTTTTAGCGGCGGGTGGTGCTGGATATGGGTTAAGTGTTGAGCCTGTCTCTGTCGTGGCTGGAACGGCTACGGTGGCAAGTTTAAGCAAGCTGTTTACAACTAAATCAGGGCAGCAATTATTACTTGCTATGGGAAGGGCTAAAGAGGGTTCTACAGGGTTTAATCGCCTTGTTGAGAAGGCCGTTGCTCTCGCCAGTTCCGAGGCATCACAGTAAACCATTGAGTGTGTATGAAGGAAGCCAGAAGTATTCCTATAAACATACCATAAAGCCAGCCCCATCCAGCAAAGAAAAATAACACGGGTGGAATAGCTAACGCACTCCAAGGCACGACCCATGCCAATATAGAAAATTGTGTTTGTGTCATTACCCAATTATAACCAAAAACACGTTAAAAAGTAAACCATAACAGAATCAACGACTTACTGTCGGGAGACAGCAAATGCCAGCACATCTAATCCGCACACCCTTTCAATTCATTGATAGCAACGGGAACCCCGTATCAGGTGGAACCGTAGAGTTTTACGAGCCTAACGGTTCAAGCACACCTAAA
>JBFHVK010000277.1:0-3709 GCA_041589615.1 Gammaproteobacteria bacterium
CGCAAATGAGCGCAAATCTTTTTGTTTGTGCGCCTTCAGCGCACTGCACTAATACAGTTAATTATTCTGGGTTAGTCATTCCCGCATGCTTTTAGCGGGAATCCAGTGACTTAAAAGTCGAAATTTGCATTAATATATCTTACGAGAATGTCCATCTTGTAAATCAGGTCACTACATCAACTAAATTTGCGTTTATTCGCGTGCATTTGCGTTCATTCGCGTTTTCTTTTGCTTTTGCTCTTGCTCTTGCTCTGTCTTTACCCTGGAAAAAATCCCGGTATTTTCAGTATCTGCAATGGTGACTGCTTGTAGCAAATGACCAGCGTTAAGAGCCCGGTTCTTTATCGAGTAGTGCGTCGACAAATTCAGTGGCGTGGAATTCGCGCAGGTCATCGATGCCTTCGCCTACGCCGATAAAGCGAATCGGTGTGCCGAGCTTTTCAGCGATGGCGAATAAAATGCCGCCTTTTGCCGTGCCATCCAGTTTGGTGAGTACCAGGCCGCTGAGGCTCATCGCCTGGTTGAACTGCTGTGCCTGTACCAGGCCGTTCTGGCCGAAGCCCGCATCCATCACCAGCAGGGTTTCATGGGGGGCGCTGTCATCCAGCTTGGCCATGACGCGTTTAATTTTAATCAGTTCGTCCATCAGGTTGGACTGTGTGTGTAAGCGGCCTGCGGTGTCTGCTATCACGATATCGATATTTTTTGCTTTCGCCGATTCAATGGCATCGAAAATAACCGAGGCGGAATCTGCACCGGTGCCCTGTGCAACCACTGTAATATTATTGCGTTCGCCCCAGGTTTGCAGTTGTTCTACTGCGGCGGCGCGGAACGTATCGCCAGCTGCCAGCATCACCGATTTACCCTGGTTCTGGAAACGTTTTGCCAGTTTGCCGATGGTGGTTGTTTTGCCTGCGCCGTTAATGCCAACGACCAGGATAACAAAGGGAGACTTGCTCGCATCGATCTGCAGTGGCTGGTCAACGGGCTTGAGAATATCGATCATGTCTTCGCAGAGCGCATTAAACAGTGCTTCTGGATTATTGAGTTCCTTGCGTGAGACACGTCTGGTGAGGTCACTAATAATACGGGTAGTGGCTTCGATGCCTACATCGGCACTAAGCAGGCGGGTTTCCAGCTCTTCCAGTAAATCATCGTCAATGTTTTTTTTGCCCAGCAGTAAATCAGCCATGCCATCGGTAATGCTGGCGCGTGTTTTTCCAAGGCGGTCACGCAGTTTGCCAAACATGCCCCTGGGGGTATCAGTGGCAACTTCCTGTTCTGTCTCTTGCGGAGTGTTCTCCTGAGGTGTTTCCTCTGGCGCTGTGGCAGTTGTCTGGCTGGCTTCATGTGTGGCTTCTGCTGTATTATCAGCGGGCACAACGGATTTTGCCTCAGTTGTTTCGGGGCTGTCCTGAAGTTCAGGTTCTGTTGGAGTATTTTTTTTGCGGCGTAAAAAACCAAACATAATATGATGTGTGTCTACTGGATTAGAGGATTGTATATCAGAAAGGGCTTATCCTATCATTCCAGCGGGTTCAGGGGAACTCGATAGGCGACTGCTGGTCAGTGTGATGAGGCAGAAAACTAACTAAATTGGGAAGTGTAAATGAATGTGGTAAACAAAACGGGGCTGTCCGGCTTACTGGCAATATGCATGGTGACACTCACGGCATGCCAGAGCCAGTCTGTTAAGCCTGTCGCTGAAAAGAGTGAATCGGGTGTGTACACCTATCAGCTGGATAACGGCCTGAAAATTCTGGTGCAGCCTGATCATCGTTCACCCGTTGTCGTATCACAAATCTGGTACAAGGTGGGTGGTTCATATGAATATCCCGGCGTCACCGGTGTTTCCCATGCGCTGGAGCATATGATGTTCAAGGGCACTAAAAATCTCAAGCCCGGGGAATTCTCTGAAATCATTGCGGCTAACGGTGGCAGTGAGAATGCCTTTACTGGCAAAGATTACACTGCTTATTTCCAGCGCATCGCAAGTGACCGTCTCGAATTATGCCTGAAGCATGAAGCGGATCGTATGCGACATTTACAGCTGGAAGAGTCAGAGTTTAAAAAGGAAATTGAGGTTATTAAGGAAGAGCGCCGTACCCGCACTGATGATAGTCCAACCTCATTAACCTATGAGCAGTTTAATGCAGCGGCGTATATGAATTCGAGTTACCAGCAGCCGATTATTGGCTGGATGGATGATTTGCATAACATGCAGTTAAAAGATCTGAGTAACTGGTACCAGACCTGGTATGCACCCAATAATGCAACCCTGGTAGTGGCGGGTGATGTGCAACCAGAACAGGTTTATATGTGGGCGAAAAAATATTTTGGACCGCTAAAGCCTTCACAGATAGAGCCACCCAAACCGCGCAAGGAAGTTCAGCAGATAGGTGAGCGACGCATTACGGTAAAAGCACCTGCAAGTGTTCCATATCTGTTAATGGGATATAAGGTGCCGGTGTTAAATACCGTTGAAGAAGAATGGGAAGTGTATGCACTCGAAGTGCTGGCCGGTGTACTGGATGGTGGAAATAGTAGTCGCCTGAGTCGACACCTGGTAAGGCAAAGTGAAATAGCGACTTCGGTCGGAGCAGGTTACGATCCCTATGCACGTCAACAAACCCTGTTTTTATTTGATGGTACACCACGTGATGGTCATAGTGTGCAGGAGCTCGAAGCGGCGATAATAAAACAGATTGAAAATATAAAGCGCACCGCACCTTCCAAAGAAGAACTGTCGAGAGTCAAGGCACAGGTAATGGCGGCGTCCGTGTATGAAAAAGATTCCGTTTTTTATCAGGCGATGCAACTCGGCACACTGGAAACCGTTGGTCTCGGCTGGCAGAAAAAAGATCAGTACCTGGATAAAATTCGCCAGGTAACGGCACAACAGGTACAGCTGGTGGCAAAAAAATATCTTAATAGTAACGGGCTTACCGTAGCGGTACTGGATCCCCAGCCAATTAAAAATGGTCAGCCTCGCAAGCCTGTAGCGGGAGGGCGTCATGGTTAGGACTTTAGTGATTAAAAGCCTGCAAATACAGTTCCTGGTGACGGGTCTATTATTCAGCCAGTGGTCTTTTGCGACGCCTGAAATTCAGCACTGGAAAACATCTAACGGCGCGAGAGTATACTTTGTGCCATCAAATGAAGTACCGATGCTGGACCTGCGTATTGTGTTCGATGCTGGTAGTGCACGTGATGATATTGCAGGCACAGCACTGATGACGAATGGCATCTTATCGGAAGGTGCAGCAGGTGACAGTGCACAGATACTGGCAGAAAAATTTGAAGCGGTGGGTGCACAGTTTAACAACGGTGCACTTAAAGATATGGCCTGGTTAGGCATGCGCAGTTTGCGTGAAGATCGTTACCTGCGTCCTGCCCTGATCAACCTGAAAAATATTCTTACCCAGCCGGGATTTCCAGTGGCAGCTTACAGTCGCGAACTTGAACGACTGAAAGTTTCGGTAAAGGCCGGGCTGCAATCACCGTCTAATATTGCATCGTTACGTTTTTACCGTGAGCTTTATGGTGAACATCCTTATGCCAGTCCCAGTGAAGGCACCGAACAGAGTTTGCAGAAATTACGTTTGCAGGATTTAAAAGATTTCTATAAAAAATATTATGTTGCTAGTAATGCAGTAGTGGCACTCGTAGGACAGCTGTCCCGGGAAGAAGCGGAAAACATCGTTGAAGA
>JBFHVK010000278.1:0-3705 GCA_041589615.1 Gammaproteobacteria bacterium
GCCTGCTCGATCTCAAAGCCTTTTTCACGATACAGAGCGCTAAAGTTAGGATAGCCGCCGATTTCAACAATGGAGAGTAGCTGTGCAGACACAATACAACCTGAAAACCAAAAACAGGCATTATACCATAGCTTTTTAGTCAGGTATTAGCCGTGTATACCTCAATTCAGTAGATACGCCAGAATCAGTACGCCCTGTGCCGTGGCGTGAAAATCACTCTTTTCCTGTCCAGTCTGTATTATTCTCGGACCCAGCCCCAGCGAACTGGTGTCGGATATATCAACCAGTGATACGAAACCACCCCAGCCACCATCCTCCAGCTGCTGCTGCAGTATGCGTTCAATCCAAATCGGCTTCACACTGCTTTCCGCACCGGTAATCAACAGCATCATAACGCGCTGCAAATAGACATCCACTACCCTGAAGTCCCAGGTGAGTTGCGACACGATATCGCCCTGCAAGTCCTGAATGACCGTGTCTATATCCGGCAGTAAACCACATTTATTTAGATAGAGAAAATTGATGCCCATCAGCTGGTGTGTAATACATGCCGGACGGTAAAAGTAAGCAGGCTGGTGACAGAAACCAGCGTCGTTTTGCTGTTCGACGATCGATACATCATCAGCAATGCCCTGCGCGCAGTTAAGCGCATAAATAAAATGCTGATTATAATAAGGCAACCCTTCTACTGTATATCCACCCATGGTACTCCTACCTGGATAACCAAACAGGGGCGCCCAGACACTTTGTACGATACGGCTGTTACGCTGCATATATTTTTGCAACAGGGCAGCAATACGCGGGTCTTTTGATAGCTTGTGAGTCTCAACCAGCATCCACCAGAGCATTGGGTTAGCCTGGTTGAGTATCTCGTTTTCATGATTCTCCAGCCAGGCTATGGACAGGTCATAATGTTGCTGCAACTGGGCTCGCTGAGGATAATCCACATCACGGTTATTAATGTAAACACCCGAGAGATAAGCCGTTAATGCCAGTAAGAACAGTACACTGACTACTAGAAGTATTTTTTTTATCATCATTTATTATCTGTTATTTTTATTAATTATCTGTTTTTTAATCCCAGCAAAAACACATCAAATAGCTGCAGCACCATTCCCCTGAGCAGATTTGAATGCTGTCCCCAGTCCTGGGATTCAAGCTGATGCGGCCGGGGCTGCAACCTGAGCTTACCTGAAGATACCATCATTGCCAGCCCCTGGATCATCGACATCGCACTCAATGCCAGTTTCACCGGGTCTTTTTCAATGAATACCTGCTGTTTCTGGCCATTCCGGATGATCCGCACGAGGCTCTTCAGCGCATCATCAGAAGCCTGTTTGAGTTCATTGCCGCAGCTATCTGGCTGTAAATAGCCCCCGAACATGAGTTCAAACAGATTGGGTTTTTCGGCTGCCATGCTAATGACATGCATGACACTCTCGAACAGCTGACTCTCCGGATCATGTGCAAATTCCAGCTCAAGCCGTGTATTGCGTGCCGCCAGCTGACGAAAACCGGCCTCGGCAATCGCCTCCAGAAGCTGCTGCTTATTACGAAAATGCCTGTAGGGCGCGTTATGCCCAACACCAATTGTCCGTGCAATCTCACGCAGGCTAATACTTGAGATACCCTTACTATTCAGTAACTCGGTACCGATATTCACAAGTGAATTGCGAAGATCACCATGGTGATAACTGGTTTGCTGCATTTAAACCACACACTTTCGATTGCGATTGACAAGCTGCCAGTCTATCATTAAATTCAATCATGTGGACACTGTCCACATGTGATAATTATTATAAATAAGCAACTCATAACATCCTGCCTGGAGGTAGCGATTATGAAAAACGACCTTATCAACAGGATTTGTACTGCACACGGCGGGCTGGACAGGTGGAAGCTTGTAGAGTCGATTGAGCTTGAGCTGGATATTTTTGGGCCAATCCTGATCACCAAGTTCAAATCACCCTGGTTATCGAGCATCGTTGCCAATATCTTCACAGACAAGCCCTATGTCAGTTTTCACAATTTCCCCGAAGAAGGTCACACCGGCATTTTCGATGGCTATGATGTCTACATCTATAACAGTCAGGACAGGATTTACAGTGAGCGCAGCTACCTCAATGACGACCAGTTAAAGACCAAACCCAGACTACACTGGGACCACCTGGATATGATTTATTTCCTTGGCTACGCACTCTGGAACTACAGCTGCAGTCCCTACATTTTCAACAACCGCGGGTTTGATATTCGCCAGGGAGATGACTGGCTGAATCAGGATGGCAGCGTGCTAAGCACTTTGCATGTGCGGTTTCCACGGCATATCCCTACCCATTGCAAACACCAGGTCTTTTATTTTAACCAGCAGGGCCTGCTTGAGCGTAGCGATTATACTGCGGATATTATCAGCCCGATTGCTATTGGCAGCCATTACTGCCGTGACTATAAGAATGTAGAGGGGCTGGAGTTCGCGACACACCGCACTGTCTTTCCACGACTCTGGAATGGCCGCCCACTAAAGCCGTTTAAGGTTATGGATGGCCGCTTCAGGAACATTCTCATCAACTGGCGACAGCAACCCGAAGCCATCTGACGGCGACCAATAGCGGTAGCCTCACAGATAAGGCCAGTGATATAGTATGTTACAGGGCTTCGATATGTTATCGGGCCGACTATAAAAACTATAAAATAACCTGAATATGTTAAAGCTTTTAAAATACACCTGCTTTATATGGACTGTTTTTCAGCTCGGCGCCTGCTCCATGGCACAGCTCACCGTCAAGGCCTCCATGCCCATGATCGAAGGCGGCATGCTGGCACTCAATCGTGAATCAGACCTGCTACTCGCCGAAGCTGCTATGCCCCCTAATATAGAACTAATGGAAGGCATGCTTATCAATGATCCAGATAACCAGGCATTAAGAAATTATGCTGCACAGGCTTATTATGGTTATGCCTATGGTTTTATTGAAGACAGCAATCCTCAGCGTGCAGCACGACTGTATAAACGAGGACTCAATCATGCACTGCATAATCTCCAGCAAACGGGTATCGATAAAAACATACTCACTGGCGACCTTAAAACAATTGAACAATACCTCTCAGATACAGACAAAGATGATGTGGCTTCTTTATTCTGGGCAGCTTCGAACTGGGCAAAATGGATAGATCATAATCGACATGATGCTTCGGCGATTGCGGATCTACCCAGAGCGGTACTTATTATGCAACGAGTCATTGAGCTTGATGAAACATTTTTTATGGCAGGACCTCACCTGTTCTTCGCAGTGTATTACGGCAGCCGCTCACCCATGCTCGGTGGAAATTTCTCTCTATCAGAGAAACACTTTGATCGCGCCAGGCAGTTAAATAAACTGCCATTGCTGTTAATTGACCTGCTACAGGCCGAGTATCTTGATCGCCAGAAATTCGAACAGAATACATTCCACAAGCGCCTGACAGAACTACTGAGTGCGAATGCCGATGTCAATCCCGATACAGCACTCATCAACCATATCGCCAAACAGAAAGCACAGCTCTTTCTCGACAAGGAGTCACAATGGTTTTAACTCTCAGCAGATTTTTCGTTAAATGCTGCATCACATTTGTACTGCTCATTTCTTACAGTAACGCCAGTGAAACCTATACACTCAAGTTTGCAACACTCATCCCTCCCGACACGGCATGGATGAATAGCATTCAGGA
>JBFHVK010000279.1:0-3700 GCA_041589615.1 Gammaproteobacteria bacterium
GATCTTCGTCATCCATTTTTTTCAGTTCACTGATGTTCATTGCTGGATATGTGAGACCGTCTTTTATGATTGAGAGATTGTCTTTATGTACGCACATTTACTTATCTCCATGAAAAATGCTTCGATGGAGAAAGCATAGCAAATGCTATATTGTATGGCAAGGGGATAAGGTAAAAAAAATGAGCAAAAGCTATTTTAATATAGCGCGAGCAATAAAAAACCCGCCAGAATGCGGGTTTCGTGGTTTTCCAGCTGGATAAAATAATTTCCAGCTGGAACATATTTACGTCAAAACGTGCTAACCAGCCTTGTCAATTTCCTCATCAACCTGGCTGGATGATGCCTGTGCAACACTCAGAATGGCCTGCTTCATAATGTCAGGGGCAGATCTATACATATCAATGAGGCGCATTTCATCCTCGGTCAATTGGTAATCACCGGATATATCGAACGGTTTATCAAGCCAGCCATCAGGCAGGCCGGTATTTGTCTCAATCTTCCTGGCTGTCTTTTCGCCTATGCCTCGAATACTACTAAGCATCTGATGTATATAAGTCGGCGCTAATCCAGTGGCATCAGATAGTTTCCTCTGCGAACCGTATTGCTCTACCAACCTGGTCAGGTTTTCCCTGCGTATGTCTTGAATCGTCATGATTTCACCGTATCAATAGCGGTTTGCATTAACAATAAGCAAAATGCTATTGCGAATTATCGAGTTAGGGCTTGCAAAAAAATGTAGCAAAAGCTATATTTATGCAATGAATCTTAAAAAATACCTCTCTGGCTTATCGCCAGAACAAAAAAAAGAACTCGCTGATCACTTCGGTACATCAGTTGAATACCTGTCACAGCTGGCTAATGGCCATCGAAAGGCTGGGCCTAAATTCCTCGCTGGAATTGAAAGGGCAACAGCCGGTCAGGTAACTCAAGCTGAACTTCGACCGGATCTCGCAGCGGCTTAATTCCATTATTCACAAGGGCTAAATCCTATGCACCACGAAAATAGCAAAACGAATTCTTATGACTATCGGTGCATTCGGTTGCGTTCTGTTCAATTCGGGATCGTTCCGAAAGCAGGTGAATGCCATGTGTAAAACCTATGAAAATCTCCTTGAGCGAAAATCTGCAAAAGACTTAACAAACAAGGATATAGCGAATGCCATGACTGCTATTTACGGTGATTCAATCAGCGCAGATACAGTACAGAAAATATTCAGTCATCAGCAGGGTGTGATGCTTGATCACCTGGCACCACTGGTACAGGCACTGGGTTTAAAGATGGTCACTGCCGATTCGGTTGTGCTTGATCCTGATGAATATAAAGCCCTGAAAACCTTCGCAAAAAAAGGTATCGACACGGTATAGAACCGGAAAGATATCAAGCGATTTTAACCGCAAGTTACCTAAGAAGGCCGAAAGAACACAATGATAAACAGAATGAAAACGAACGGTACTCGCCTTGAGTGTTGATGCAACAAGATGGGCCTGGAAGCAAAAGCCGCAAAAAGCCATCGACAAGCTGGTATTGCTTGCAATGGCTGATCGTGCTGATGACTCTGATTGCTGTTTTCCTTCTGTTGAACGTATACACAAGGATACCGGCGCAGACAGGAAGACAATAATTTTGTCGCTTGATCGTCTTCAGGCATCGAATTTGATTATTGATACCGGCATGAGAAAAGGCGCAACTGGCAAGGTAAAAGTATATCAATTATTGGGCGTATCTCATCGTGATGAGGAAGATGAAACAGTACCAAAAACGGAACTATTAAACAGTACCAAAAACGGGATGATTAAGACTGATGAAACAATCCCAAAAACGGAACCATTAACTGATTTAACAGTACCAAAAACGGAACCATTAACGGGGGTAATAGTACCGAATTTCCCTAGTAATAGTCCCAAAAACGGTACTCAGAACCTAACTAATAACCTAAAAGAAAAAGATTATAAGAATTTAGACTTTTCATCCTGGCCACAAATGCCAGAAAAGCAAACATTGATCGATTGGTTTGCAATGCGGAAAAGATTAAAAGCAGATGTGAGTCAGACGGTTGTTAATCGATTAGCTAAACAGCTTCAGCTTGCAGTCGATGCTGGGTACACGGTTGATGATTGCATTGCACTTTGCGTTGAACGTAACTGGCGAGGCTTTGAACTCGAATGGATGAAAAACACACAGACACAGAAGCGGGGATTCAAAAATGAAACCGATACAGGAAATTCTCCCAGAAGGGAAACAGCTCTTGAGCGCAACCGGCGACAAACACAGGAATACCTCAAGCAGTTTGACGAAGGAGAAAGCAGCGGTCATGGCGTGGTTGTGGGGTCAGTTGTTTGAACTCTACGGGTCAAAAGCTGAAATCAAATACGGTGAAGTGGGCGGCGAAGTCTTCAATAGCTGGTGTCAGAAGCTATCGGTACTTGAGCCTGATGACATCAAGCGAGGCCTTGAAGCCTGTTTGTATCGTGAAGAACCCTGGCCACCAGAATTGCAGGAATTCATGAGGTCGTGCCTGCAAACAAAACAAGCGCCATGCCATGAGCAGTACCTGGCATTGCCGATACTGAAAAGCACACGAGACTATGCCTCAAAGTGCATCAAAGAAATTCGTGATTTACTGAAGTAAGGAGAAGTCAATGTTAGCACAAGCAGCAAGAAACACAGATCCAATTACATCACACATGGCTGATGAAGAAATCACCACATCAGGCCAGCGAGCCGCACAAATGATGCAGGCGGTACAGGCAGTGAAAGATTACCCTGGCCACACATCAGCAGAACTGGCAAAGGCAACCGGCATGGATAGATCAATGCTGGCAAGGCGTTTACCCGATGCACGTTCACTGAACTTTGTAAAAAATGGCGACACATTCCGCAAGTGCGATGTGACCGGCAGAAAATCAATAACCTGGTACGAGCTATGAAACATTCAACAGACAAAGATATTGAGCAAGCAGCAGATCAAGCAAGAATTGCATGTGTAAGTAATATTGAATTCTGCTTTCTCTGTGAAGATGAGCCTGCGGTTGAGGCCTGTTTGTGCGAATCATGCCTTGAGCATAAAAAGGTTGTATCGATTCTTCAGGCTTCAGTGAGTTATTCATGAGTCTGCCGGTTTACAAGCTTGAATCATTTACAGAGAAGGACAGGCAATATTATCAAATTGTCAGGCCTGATGGTTCAATTGTAAATCATGCACGATTCGATGATAAGAAATTTGCAGAAAGATTCCTTGAAACATTAAAGGCTTTTAAGTATTGCCATGCTGATAACCACTGAAAAAGATAGAGAAAAGTTTTTTGAGCAGGCTAAACAGGTGGATCTTAGCAAGAAGCCCTGGGTATTTTCTGCGGAACCGTACAAGAAAGATAGAAACAATGCTCAAAACAGACTTCTGTACAAGTGGCTGGCTGAAATAGCGAAGCAATCAGGCAATGGCTTTGCCTATGAGCGAGGCTATTACAAGCTGAATGTCGGGTGTCCGATTCTTTGCGAATCAAGTGAGCGATTCAATGAGCTTTATATGGCACTGGTAGAAGTCAAAACGTATGAAGAAATGATTGATTTAATGTCTGATGAGCAGATCAATGTAAGCAGCATTATGAAAATTGACCAATTCTCAGAATATCTATCAAGAATTGAAAAAAGCGCATCTGAACGTGGCTTCAGGTTAAGTCATCCAGATGATATGTACTA
>JBFHVK010000280.1:0-3672 GCA_041589615.1 Gammaproteobacteria bacterium
GCTCTAAGCATCACTACAGGTGTCAGGGCGGCAGTATAAATCCCGGGCATAAAAAAACCCGGCATTCCCTGCCGGGTTTTTGGACATCCCTTGCCCTTGGTGATTGAGTATGGCGTTGTAGCTAGATCCTTTTTTCCATATACTCCTGTAAAAAACTCTGGTCTTCCGTGGATTCCATATCCATGTATATCCGTTTCAGCTACTTCCTAACAGTCCATGTGTCCCTTTGTTTGCCATGTCCTTGTGTCCATGGTTGTATTATGGACAAGGGCAATGTGAATCGCTATCAGTCGAATCGGGTGCTTGATGTCAGATTTTTTGCCGTTATCGTGTAGGAAAAATCCTACAAACTGTGCTTTTGAATGGAGTATCTATGGCCGGACTTTACCCACCTAGCAAGCCGTTTGTCACTCATCATCTCGATGTGGACGACCTTCATACGCTTTATATAGAGGAGTGTGGCAACCCTTCGGGGATACCCGTGGTGTTTTTACATGGTGGGCCGGGAGCGGGCTGTGCCTCATTCCATCACCAGTATTTTGACCCGGATATCTATCGCGTGGTGCTATTTGACCAGAGGGGCTGCGGCAAATCAACACCCCATGCCAGTCTGCAGAATAACACCAGTCATGATCTGGTGGCAGATATCGAGCGCATACGTAAACACCTTAATATTGAGCGCTGGGCAGTATTTGGTGGCTCATGGGGATCAACGCTTGGCTTGCTCTATGCGCAAACACATCCCGGGAGTGTTACTGGGCTAATCCTGAGGGGGATTTTCCTCGCAAGGCATGAAGATGTGCAGTGGTTTTACCAGCAGGGGACCAGTCGACTGTTTCCAGATTACTGGGAAAAATTTATTGCACCAGTTCCGCAAGATCAGCGGGATGACATGATTTCAGCTTATTACCGCCAGCTAACCGGTAATGATGAGGTGCAGAAGCTCAGGGCGGCTCGTGCCTGGTCGGTATGGGAAGGTATGACGGCCACATTGCAATCGAATAAATCAGTGATCGACAGCTTTGCAGATTCCCATGCGGCGCTGAGTATTGCGCGTATAGAGTGTCACTATTTTGTAAATCAGTGCTGGCTGGAGCCTGACCAGTTGCTGCGTGATGTGGAAGCAATCCGCCATCTCCCCGCCTATATTGTACATGGTCGCTATGATGTGATTTGCCCGGTTGAGCAGGCATGGCAGTTGTCCAGGGCATGGCCGGAAGCAGAATTGACGATTGTAGAGGATGCAGGTCACTCGATTGTCGAGCCTGGAATTACCGCTGCGCTTCTACAGGCCACAAGGTCACTGGCGAAGAAGCTCGGATGATTGCGCTCTTGCAGCGAGTCAATCAGGCCAGTGTTTCTGTCGCAGGCAACACCATAGCAAGCATTGATCGTGGGCTGCTGGTGCTGCTGGGTGTGGAGAAGGCGGACGACCAGCAAAAAGCAGACAGGCTTATTTCACGTATGCTGGGTTATCGAGTGTTCGAGGATGAGCAGGGAAAAATGAACCTGAGCCTGCAGGATGTACAGGGTCAGCTACTGCTGGTGCCCCAGTTTACCCTGGCGGCAGATACCAATCGTGGTATGCGTCCCAGTTTTTCCAGTGCTGCCATACCTGAAGAGGGCGAACGCTGGTTCGATTATGTGGCAGAGCAATGCAGGTATCAGTTAGGGCAGGTTCAGCTGGGTCAGTTTGGAGCGGACATGCAGGTCGGGCTGGTAAACGATGGTCCGGTTACATTCTGGCTGCAAGTATAGTGATTACAGGCTATCGAATTTCCTGCGTGTGAATAAGTAATATAAGCAAGCAAATTCATGACCTGATCTGTAAGTTAATGTTTATTTTTGGGTTTTTAATCGATGGCATGCAATGTGCTCGATAAATAGCTGTGGCGGGCTCTGTTTGCCTGTTTCTGCTCAAATAATTATTAATTAGTTAATGTAATTCTCATTAGTGTCAATTCCATGTAAAAAAAGTAAGTTTATAGGGTCTAAAAGCTTGACAGTCTATATAGGGATGGTTATTAATGGCTCTAAATCGGTAAGCCCATAAAATGAACTTGTGATTCAGAGCTTCACGGGCTTTTTCTATAAAATCTCTTAATGCTAAATGTTGAAGTTTCAGGGGGGTGTTTTATGAGTGATGCACCGAGTTGTAAGTGTGTCGTATCTTTTCTATGGACTAATGCGCTTGTGGTTGCTGCACTGGTATTCATGATCTTTACTTTTATTGACCCTGCAGATATTGCTGTTGCATTAATGCTGGAAGTTGATGAAGGTGTTTTCCGTATTCAGACTTATATCTTCAGTTTTGTATTCCTGTGGCTGGCCTTCGCCGCCTCCACGTTTCTCAACTGTTATTTTGCACGGATGAAATACAATCTGCAGAAGCCGAATATACAAAAGCCGGCAGAGTAGGCAGTTAAATAAATCAAAAGGCCGGGTCTCGTTGAGTTCCGGCCTTTTTTTATGCACTGTATTATGGGCTCGGTAGTTTTCCCGGGATGTATTACAGTGTATCCTATGCTTCTAATATACCTCACCCGCTGGAGATTCGAATACAATGACTGCTCGCACTGCGAAAGTCGCTCGCGATACGCTTGAAACCCAGATTACTGTCGAAGTAAATCTTGATGGCAGTGGCCAATCCCGATTTGAAACTGGTGTGCCGTTCCTGGACCATATGCTGGATCAGGTGGCGCGTCATGGGTTGATTGATCTCGATATCCAGGCAAAAGGTGATTTGCATATCGATGCGCATCACACCGTGGAAGACATAGGTATTACCCTGGGACAGGCATTCGATCAGGCAGTTGGTGACAAGAAAGGTATTCGTCGCTATGGCCATGCGTATGTGCCGCTTGATGAGGCATTGTCTCGTGTTGTTATTGACTTCTCGGGTCGCCCCGGTCTTGAAATGCCGGTGGAATTTCCGCGCGCCAGTATTGGCGGATTCGACGTGGATCTGTTCTACGAGTTTTTCCAGGGGTTTGTGAATCACGCGAAAGTCACACTGCATATCGACTCGATACGCGGACGCAATGCTCATCATGTTGCGGAAACTATCTTCAAGGCGTTTGGGCGTGCCCTGCGTATGGCGCTGGAGAATGATCCGCGCATGCAGGGAGTGATGCCTTCAACCAAAGGTAGCCTGTAGTGTCACAGATTGTGGTCGTAGATTACGGCATGGGTAACCTGCGTTCAGTGGCCAAGGCCATCGAGCATGTCGCTGAAAAGCACAGTGTTATCGTCTCTTCTGAGGCAGACGTCATTGCAGCAGCAGATCGTGTTGTGTTTCCCGGTCAGGGTGCTGCACGGGACTGCATGAAAGAGCTATCTGAGCGTAAATTAAGTGAGGTTGTGCTGGCAGCAGCCAGGGAAAAGCCTTTTCTGGGTATCTGTATGGGTATGCAGGTGTTGGTGCAGCACAGTGAGGAGAATAACGGAGTTGATTGCCTGGGGCTTTACCCGGGTGAGGTGCGTTATTTTGGTACCGATCTTAAAGGCCCTGCCGGTGAAAAACTGAAGATTCCTCATATGGGTTGGAATACCGTCGATCAGGTGATCGATCATCCGCTATGGCATAACATCAATAACCACAGCCGATTCTATTTTGTACACAGCTATTATATAGATCCTCAGGAAAAAGACCTGATTGCAGGCACGACCGAC
>JBFHVK010000281.1:0-3663 GCA_041589615.1 Gammaproteobacteria bacterium
ACCACAGGTGCGGGTTCTGAAGGGGCGTTGACCAAGGGGCCGTTTAATGGGCTTTCCAGTACGGCCGATCTAAACAATGCGCTGGTCAGTTTTATTCTGTGTGGCCATGACGGTTTCTCTACTGCGGCAGGTTATATTGGTCATAAACGACGTATTGATCACGATGTGAGTATGCTGATTCCGGAAATCTGGAGTCGACTGGCTGTGGAAGAGCGCAACCCTGAATTACTCATTGAAAAAGGCCGACTGGAAAAACTCGAAGATTTCGAATACCAGGGCAAACTGGTTATGGCGAGTCGACTTGGTTATAGAATTACCAGTGAGTTTGTGCGCGCATACTTTGGCAAGATATTTGACAACCCGATGATTGTATTTGATGAGGCGATGTTAAAGCCCGAAACACAGGATATGGATGCCTATGTCGATGGTATAAATAATATTGTTGAAGCACAGCAGGGAGTGGCCAGGGCTTATTTCGAAGATGGCAGCATCGAGGATGCCTGTCCACCACTACAGGCGCTATTAAGTATTATGGCTGAGGGGCATTACCAGGGTAAGTCAATTGACGATGAGTCGATTAGATATATGTTCAGTCGCGAGTACCTGCTCACCAGTGACTGGTACGCAGAACGACTGAAAATAAAGCAGGCCAGGGATGTCGCGCTGTGGGAGACTAATCGGGCATGTATACAGAGTAAATTACAGGATACTACCCAGCCGCTGGAGGCAGATCGGCAGACAGCCTTAAAGCACTTACTGCAAGATGCAGAAGAGATGATCGAAAAGATATCCAGTGGATCTTACATCGATCGCTTACAGGGAACGCCGGGGGCCGACTGGATACATCGACAAGCCTGACTACAGAAACCTTGCGCTAGATCAACGCAGCTTATATAAGCAAAAGCTAATGTTATGACTCAACAAGCCCGGGAGTCATGCGATGGATGATCTAAACAAGGCAGCACTAGCTGAAGAAGTTTACGAAATAGCCGTTTGTTATGAACTGGATTATGGTTGCTGTCCGCAATGCGTGCTGGCCGCTATACAGGAAACGGTCGGTATAGTTGATGACCAGACGATTAAGGCAAGCCATGGTCTGTCGGGTGGAGGCGGTTTGCTCGGGCAGGGAACCTGTGGTGCATTAACCGGAGGCTTAATGGCCTTAAGCGCAAAACGGGGGCGCGACCGGGACAAATTTAACAAGGGACGCTTTATTAATAATTTCCACAAGGGACGTGAGCTGGTGGAAAAATTTCGTGAAGAATTTAAAGGCGTGACCTGTGAAGAATTGCAGAAGAATTTCACGGGCAAAACATATGACATGTGGGACGCGGCACAATATACCCAGTTTGATAAAGACAGGGGTATGAAATGTGCCCATGCTTCAGGCAGTGTGGCTCGCTGGGTTGTTGAAATGCTTTGATGCTATCGGTGACAACACGTAGGCAGAAGAGCGCGTGATGTCACCGATACCATGCATTATTGAACTGAATTAGCCGCAATAAACAGACCTGCAATACAAGCCATACTCGCAACAAACATCACTGAACGCAGCAGGCCACGATTTGCTGCATACATCATTGTATATAACACTCGAAATACAACGAAAGCCATCGCCAGCATATTAATGGTCTGTTGATGGACCTGCAGATTCTGCGCAATTATCACTGCTGCAGCAAAAGGCGCAATGATTTCCAGGCCATTTAAATGTGCCCAGAACAGGCGCTGCCTGACACCCGCAAACGATTCCGAGACAATTCTCGGCGTCAGGTTTTTCTCCAGTGTTATATCAGGTAGTCGAGTCATAAAGACAAGTAGATAAGGCATAATAATTACGGCGACGATACACCATAGTGCAATTTCCATCGTAGGATCCCTGTAGTTATCGGTTGGTATGATTAGCTAATGGCTTTCTGGTAGGCGGGGCGTTCTTTCAGGCGCTGTATATACACCATCAGATCCGGATATTTCGCCAGTGTGTCTGGCAGCATCATGAGCACCGATCCAAGCATAATATCGGCTGTACTGAATGAGTTACCCAGCAGATAATCCTGGTGATCCAGCTCATCGTTCATCATTTTTAATATGCTTTTATGCCGCTTAAGTGCCCAGGGGATGATTTCAGGCACCCTGTGTCGCTCATCGAGAATCTTGCTATGCAGGAGTACTAACCAGGGTTGCATTTCAAGTGTTGCCTGTGAAAAAAACATCCATTGCTCATACTTTCGTCGCTGGCTATCACCGATAGCGGGTGCCAGCCCTGCATCGGAATAGTAATCCGTTAGCCAGTGACACATCGCAGCAGATTCCAGCATGATTTCTCCATCAACTTCCATCGCAGGTACCGCACCCAGAGGGTGGATCTGCTTATACTCCCTGCTGTTTCCTTCGCCTGCAAACAGGTCAATGGTATGTAGCTTATAGGGCAGGCCGAGCTCTTCTAGCAGCCAACGGGGTGTTATTGCGCGTGTTTGGGGGGTGAAATACAGCGTAATGTCCATAATACTGTCCTCATAGGATTAATAGTCACTTTAAAAATTAAAGTCAGACGAGTGTATGACAATAGCTTTAAATTTGCAAGTCACTCTCAGGGTGATAAGCTCATGTGCATGGCAAAGCAAACAGCACCTACAGAAAAATCAGGTAGTTATAGACAACGATCGCCCTGCCCGATATCCAGCTTTCTGGATATCCTCGGTGATAAGTGGACCTTGCTGGTGATACGCGATCTGTTTATTGGCCTCACACAGTTCGGTGATTTGCAGAATTCACCTGAAAAAATTCCCACCAATATTTTGTCAGAACGCCTGAAACGGCTGGTAATGGCAGGTATTGTTGAGAAAGTACAATATCAGGATCGACCGGTACGCTATCACTACCTGCTCACCGAAAAAGGTAAGCGCCTCTGGCCGGTGATCAGGGAAATGATGGAGTGGAGTCATCAATATCTCGACAACACGCTGTCAGCGGCTGATATTAAACAGGTCACTGCACAGCGCCTGGCATCCAGCCAAAAGAAATAGCCAGGCATGACAGCCCTAATCGAAATGACTCTGGATATGCAGCTCATATTGGCACTCAGCTGTATCAGTGTGATTCTGTTGTGGTGTAGTCACCACATAACATTTCGTCACTTCTCGATTCCCACTGGAGGCCTTAGCTATGCGCTTATGCTATTACTGGCCTTGATATACGGACATATAGCGTTAACGGGTTTATTGTGGATTGGGCTGATGCTGCTCAGCGGGGTGTTGTACCAGCGACGAGTCTACTCACACGTCATGTTAGTAGTAATGCTGTTACTGGGTTTTGCGCTGGCAAGTCATAGCTTACCGGGTTTTGAAAATATGCTGCTGCTCGATCAGGTGAGACTGTCAGAGTCTTCCACTCCCTATACGCTGCGGCTGGGTATCGATAAAATTAGCGCCGGGCTGGTGATATTTTATTTTGTTTTCAGTGTGAAAGAACGCAGCGAAATTGACCTGCGCAAGTGGCTTCCCGTATTGCCCGTGCTGGTTATCGCTATCGTGTTAAGTATACTGCTTGCACTGATGAGCATGCTAAAGGTTGATGTCAAACTGTCCCAGTATTTTCTGTTGTTTGCGATTCATAATTTACTGTTTACCTGCATGGCTGAAGAAGCTTATTTCAGAGGACTGATCC